>CAMWUU010000308.1 GCA_947177515.1 uncultured Lachnospiraceae bacterium | reverse complement strand
TCCATAAAACCTCTCCTCCAACATTAAGCACCAGCAATGATAAATCGGCAAATGCAATTCCTGTATCCGGTAAGTTTCCGTTTCTGGAACCCTCACCGCCACATCCGCAACCCTAGCAAGTTCGCCCCCATCCTGTCCTGTCAGCCCGATCACCTTTAGCCCCGATGCCCTTGCTACCACCGTTGCATCCAGGATATTCCTACTGTTCCCCGAGGTGGAAATCCCAAGGAATACATCCCCTTTTTTTCCAAAGCCCAGTAATTGCTGTGCAAAACCACCATCCCCGCCGACATCGTTTTGATAGGCCGTGGAAAGCGCTTCATGCGCAACAAGTGAAATGGCCGTAAGGGGGGATTCCAGTTTTTTTGCCAGCAATTCCCCCCGTTCTGCATCCACATCCCGCAAGCGTTCCGCATATTCGGCACTTACAGGTCTTGGAAGCCGAAAGCGCTTCATCAGTTCCCCCATCATATGCTCGGAATCAGCAGCGGAACCACCATTTCCCGCAATTAAAAGCTTCCCCCCACTTTCATAACACGCTTCCATGCTTCGGTAGGCATCCAGAAATTCCTTTCTAATACAGCCCAGCACCGGATACCGAAATATCATTAAATCCATCTGTTTTTCCACTTTGTTTTCCAGACATTTTTCCATCATGCCGTTTTTCCCCTTTCCCCTTCCGATTGCATCCGCCGCAAAACGGCAGGAAGATCGTGGCTTAGCCAGACCCTTTTTTAATAAAACGTCCCACAAAATCCGCTACTGACGCAACCGTCACATCCTGTCCATAATCCCCCCCGCCGATCAGCGCGGTCTTACATCCCGCCGCCTTGCCAGCTTTGATATCATTTTCCCCGTCACCGACCATCCAACTCTCTTCCAGGTTAATATTAAAATCCTCTGCGGCACAGGACAGCATTCCCGGCTTGGGCTTGCGGCAGGCACAGTCAAATTTCAATTCCGCAACTTCCCCTGGATACCCCTTATGCGGGTGATGCGGGCAGAAATAAATACCATCCAGGTACGCCCCTTCCCTTCCCAGTTCCGTTTCCATCTTTTTATGTATCTCTTCTAATTCTTCCCTGCTCAATTCCCCCCTTGCAACCACGGGCTGATTTGTTACTACAATAGCAAGATACCCCTGCTCATTTATTGTCCGGATGGCACTCCCAACTCCTTGGATCAATTCAAAATCATCGATATCCCGCAGAAAACCTTTATAAATATTTATGGTCCCATCCCGGTCAAGGAAAATTGCCCTTTGTTTGTTCCTTAAATTTTTTGCTTTTACCCTTCCCTGCAAAAAATCTTTTTCCACCGCCCGCAGCCTGTCCGGTGTCCCCATATCCTTCACATATTCCGGACTGTTATAACAAAATATCTGACCTGTCCCAACCAGTGGTTTTAATATCTGACGGTCAAGGTCTATTTTCTGCGGTCTTTCCTCCTTTATTGCATTACAGGTATTTTGTGTCCCACATATATCCAAAACAACCGGATTTATAATATGCAGTCCCGCATTTACCAAATTTTTATAATACTGTGGCCGCTTATCTTCCTTGGCAAGCCACCTTCTTACTCTTTTATCTTTGTCTGTAAGGATTAGTCCGCTATCATAGGGATGTGAATTCGGATGCACAAACAAAGTAGCCAACCCTTCTTTTTCCTTATGAAATTTTATAAACCTGTGAAAATCCACATCAAAAACAACATCTGCATTTAATAGTAAAAAATCAGAATCCAACTGGTCACGCAGATAAAAAAGCGCCCCCGCATTGCCCAGTGGATCTTTCTCCTCATAATAAGTTATATTGGCTCCAAAAGAAGAGCCGTCCCCAAAATACTCCTTTATCATATGTCCAAGATAAGAAACAGTAATAATAATATCCGTAAAGCCCTGTCTTACCAAATTTCTTATCTCATATTCCAACACGGGAGTCCCGCCAATTTTAATCATTGGTTTTGGAAGGTCGGAAATTACAGACTGTATCCTTGTCCCTTTCCCTCCCGCCATAATAACTGTTTTCAATGGATTCACTTCCTCATTCCTCTTATTATCTTTACCTTTTTTCATATATCCTGATTATGATACAGAAAAAACAATAAACAAGCCTCAAGCCTGTTTGGAAAAAATGCATTTTCTTAACCGGATTATTCCCTTACCAATCTTTTAACCTCCCCGCAAAATTGCTTTGCAGTTAGCCAGGGTCATTCAAAAAACAACACTTAAAAAATTATTTCTGATGAATTCCTAGTCCTCCGGTGAATAATATATTACTCTTGTGCCACCATTCTCAAATTCAAATGGGATATATAACAATCCTTTCATTGCATCCTTCACATTCTCCTGATATTCCGGCGGTACATAAAATATCAGGAAACCACCTCCCCCCGCACCCAACAATTTACCTCCGAGTGCCCCCGCTTTGATTCCCTTTTCATACAGGCCATCAATGCTATCCGTACTAACGGCTCTGCCCACCCGGCGCTTTAGTTTCCATGTATGGTCTAAAAGATATCCAAAACCATCTAAATCCTTTGAGGAATCCACCAGGATTTTTTCCGCTTCATCCACCAGTCCAAACATCTCCCGCAACATTGCAGCCTTGTCATTTTGCGCTTCCCCTTCATTTAATTTCTGTATATCAGAAGAGAACCTAGTAAACCCAGTAAAAAACATCATCAGATTTTTGTTTAAATTTTTCTTTCTTCCCGATGAAATAATGATTGGCTTAACCTCATATCCATCCGCACTAAAATCAATTCGGTTAAGTCCCCCAAAGGAAGCCGCAATCTGGTCCTGCCATCCGCCAGCCTCCCCGCAAAGCACCCGCTCAAGGTAGATCGCCCCATCTGCCAGTTTCTTCTTATCCACATACTTTCCCTTTAGTGCATAAAAAGCATTTAGCATCCCTACCGCAAAGGAACTGCTTGTCCCAAGTCCGGAACGGGCAGGAAGATCCGCTTCATAGGTAAGACGTATCTCATGCATATTTAACATCTGCATGGCATTGCGGATGGCGGGATGCCGGATATCGGAAATATCCGTAACGCGCTCCGTCCTGGAATAAGATATTTCTGTACTGTAATCAAAAAAACGTGGAAGATGACGGACATTCACATAACAATATTTATCAAAGGTAGTCGAAAGAACGGCACCGTTATTTTCCCTGAAATACCCTTCCATATCCGTACCCCCACCAAAAAAGGACATCCTAAAAGGAGTTTTTGTAATGACCATCATCTTCCTCCACATAATGATTCAATATTGTCCGATATCTCCTGACACTGCTATCCATACTATATTTCTTTTTAAAGCAAACCTGGATTATCTCCCGACATTTATCAGACAATTTACCTGTTTTCAAAATAGCACTTATAAACTCCTCCTGGCTATTCACTACCATAATACATCCCATATCCATATCATAACCTACCAAGGCACAGTCCGTACCAATCACTGGTACTCCATAGGATAAAGACTCCGCAACCTTTACTTTCATCCCCGCCCCACTAAATACACTTGCAACGTATATATCTGCATTTTCAAAATATGGATGCATATTTTCTGGCGTATCCACAAAATTAACATTTTTAATAGAATGGATCAATTCTACTATTTTGTTCGTTGCACCCGCTCCTGCAATAGTTAAATAATATTTTCCTACATTCTGCCTACGCAATAGTTCTTTCCGGACATATTCTAAAAACCAGATAATACCTTTTTCATTTGGTTCATAATTTAAGGATCCTGTCATTAAAATATGTATTTTCTCATCACTCCTGGCAAATTTCTTAGAAACAACAAAACGTTCCTCCATACACTCTGGATTTAAAAATATTTTAGATTTCTTAATTCCATACTTTTTCATCGCTTTCTCTATATCCTGTTTTGTTAAAAAAACAAACCCATCCGCATCCTTCATTACCATTTTTTCATTTGTTTTAAAAGAATAATATCTTAAGTAATCCCTAAGCTTACGAGTTATCCTAAAGATATTATAACCATAATCCGCTTCGATGTTATGCACTCGTACTATTACTTTTTTCGCATTTTTATGAACCTGTTTAACAATAAACTCATACCTGCTAAACTCTATATGAACAATATCATATAAATTCCAATCTATATTATTTTCAATTCGCTTCCAGGACATATAATATGAAGTACTGGCCTTTTCAAACAAATAATTTTTGATGCGTCTATATTTAGAAGCCTTATTATCAGATGAAAGTATAAATAACTTTTTTACGTTATTACCAAATAAATCCCCGTTAAAGTCGGGTCCTATATAATCTACTTTTCCATTTGTTGATAGGGAATAAATAGACTGATATATTCCCAATTCTCCTCCAGATTTTTTCCCTGGAGGCATCAGCGTAATCTCTAATATCCTCATAGTAACCTCTCCTCTAAATTTTAACAGTAAAAGGTATATATCCAGAACTGTTAACAAAAACAACCATTCTTAACAATAAATATAACAAAAATACTAAAAACACAATCATCTTACTAAAATACCCGTCATACTTTATAGAGAATACTCTGGGAAGTAAATAATAC
>CAMWUU010000307.1 GCA_947177515.1 uncultured Lachnospiraceae bacterium | reverse complement strand
CTATGGATTCCTTCCTTGCGCCATTGATGTTTTTGGTTAGTATAGGGATGGCAATCGTATATAATCTCGGGACAAATTACTTTTTCGGGGAGGTTTCCTATATTACAAAAGCATTGAGCGCCGTGCTCCAGCTTGGTGTTACCATGGATTATTCGATTTTTCTGTGGCACAGCTACAAAGAGAACCAGGAGCGCTTTGTGGATGATAAAAACCGGGCGATGGAACATGCCATCTCCAATACATTAACCTCCGTGGTGGGCAGTTCCATCACAACGATTGCGGGTTTTATCGCCCTGTGTTTTATGAGTTTTACTCTCGGGAAAGATCTGGGGCTTGTAATGGCAAAGGGTGTTGTCTTTGGGGTGGTTGGATGCATTACCATCCTTCCGTCCATGATTCTTGTTTTTGATAAAGCACTGGAAAAAACAATGCACCGCCCGCTTATCCCGGATATTGGGAAGTGTGCCGGGTTTATAACCAGGCATTCCTGGGTGTTTGTGGCATTGTTTGTGGCCATCCTTTTTCCGGCACTATATGGTTATACGCATACCAATGTATATTATAACCTTGACCGCACATTGCCAAAAGAACTCGCAAGCATTACTGCGAATGAAAAGCTGGAAGAAAATTTCAATATGAATTCCATCCATATGGTGCTTGCGGATTCCTCGCTCGATGGCAAGGCAGCATCGGATATGCTTGATGAGCTTTCTATGGTGGATGGCATTTCCTTTGCACTTGGTTTTGATTCTTTTGCGGGCGGGGCCATACCGGGGGACTTCTTTCCTGAGGAACTAACTGGAAAACTAAAAGGCGACCGTTACCAGCTTATGTTGGTTGCATCAGAATACAAGGTTGCCTCCGATGAGGTCAATACCCAGATTGAACTTTTAAATGATATTGTGAAGAAATATGACCAGAAGGCCATGGTCATTGGTGAGGCTCCCTGCACAAAGGATCTGATTGAAATTACCAATGTGGATTTCCAGACCGTCAGTGCGGTTTCCATTGTTGCGGTATTTGTGATAATCGCCTTTGTATTCCGCTCGGTTTCCCTACCGGTTCTCCTGGTGGCGGTAATCGAATTTGCAATCTTTATCAATATGGGCATCCCTTGTTTTACGAAAACGGAACTGCCATTTATCGCATCCATTGTGATTGGTACAATACAGCTTGGCGCAACCGTGGATTATGCGATTTTGATGACAACGCGCTACCGCAGGGAGAGAAGCCGTGGGAATGAGAAGCTTGATGCAGTCACCACCGCGCTTTCCACTTCGATGAGTTCCATCTTAATCAGCGCATTTTGTTTCTTTGCCGCAACATTCGGTGTGGGGCTGTATTCGGATATCGACATGATCAGTTCGTTGTGTTCGCTGATGGCAAGGGGCGCACTGATCAGTATGGTGGTGGTTAACTGTGTGCTTCCATCCATGCTACTATTGTTTGATAAGGTGATTGTAAAGACCAGTTACAATTTCCTTGGCGAAAAATCCGCTGCGGACAGGAAAGCGCACAAGGGAAAAGAGAATAAGGAAAATCGGCTGGCATAATTAAAAATTGGTTATAAACTTGATATCCCCAGTAGATTTAAAAGTATGAAAAAACAGGTTTACAGGACAGGGGTGTTAAATGTGATTTAGGCCGTATGGACGGCAGAAAAGAGGGAATTATGATGAAAACATATCAGAAATTGGTAGCGGGTGGATTGATTGTGGCACTTTCGGCGGGAGCAACCTTAATGTATGCTGAAAACCGCGTGGATGCCGGAACCGGCAGCATGGTTACAGTCGGGATAAACTCCGAAGAAAAACTTTCCGTCACAAAGACGGTAAGCGCCCTTGGAATGACAAAAAAGGAAGTTGTATATGTATTTACAGGGACGGATGGGAAAGAAGAAAAAATCATCGTCACGGACACCCTGACCAATCCGGATGCCCTTACAAGTCTTTCTGATATCACAAATCTTAAGGAGATTGTAAATGTCAAAGGGAACGAAAGCTTCTCACAAAACGGGAACAGCCTGACCTGGCAGGCAGACGGGAGCGATATTACTTACCGGGGGACGACGGATCAGGAAGTACCGGTTGGTGTTAGAGTAACATATTTCCTTGACGGGAAGGAGATTTCGGCACAGGAACTTTGTGGTAAGAGCGGGAAAGTAACTATTCGTTTCGACTATTATAATAACCACAAAGAAACTATTACAGTGGACGGGAAGAAAGAGGAAATTGTCGTACCTTTTGCAATGGCGACGGCGGTACTGCTCGATGAGGAAAAATTTACCAATATTGAAGTAACACATGGCAGGCTGCTTCATGAGGGCAACCTGTGTGCAGCGGTTCTGGTTGGTATGCCAGGTGTTGCAGAGAGCCTTGGGGTGTCTGGGGATTTCATGGCGGATTACGCAGAAATCACGGCGGATATGGTGGATTTTTCATTGACGAATACCTTTACGGTAGCGACCAACCGTTTATTTTCCGGACTTACACTGGATGAGGAGATGGATTTGGATTCCCTTAGCGACGCGTTTACAAAGCTTGGCGAGGCAACGGATGAATTGGTGGATGGTACGGTAAAATTAAAGGATGGGGCAGCAGAACTTTTTAGTGGTGCTAAAGAATTAAAGGATGGTGCCAAAAAGCTTGATGATGGCGCAAAAACACTTTCCACCGGTGCGGCAACACTTTCCGAAAATATGCTGGTACTTGCTGCCGGTGCAAAAAACTTAAAGGATGGGGCGGGGACACTTTCTTCTGGGATTAATAGCTTTCTTTCCGGGATTGACAGTGCAAAAACCGGTTCTGCGGCATTGGCAGCAGGCGGGAAGAATTTAAAGGATGGGGCGGAGCAGTTAAAAGCAGGTATGGAAATGACAGCACAGGGGGTCAATGCACTTTCATCAGGAAGCAAGGAACTTTCCAGTGGTGCAGGACAGGTACAGGAGGGTGTTGCAGGTTTAAGCACAGGGATTGATAAACTTTCTTACGGGCTTAAGAGTCTGGATGAGGGCGTGGATACAGCGTATGCTTCGCTTGTTGCAACCATTTCCTATAATCAGCAGGTGCTTGAGGGACTGACGGGATTTGCAAAGGCCTACGGCGCAAATCTGGATGCGGAAACGATGGCTTCCTTACAGACCATGATTGGAACTTTGCAGCAGACCGTTGCGGCACAGCAGCAGATTGCGGACAGCATGACGGGCGAAGGCGCGTTAAAAAGCGGTGTGAAAGCGATTTCGGATGGAACAGCGCAATTAAGTGCGGGAGGAGCGGCACTTGCAACGGGAACCGCAGCGCTGTTTGAGGGTGCAAAGGCTCTTGAGGCAGGGGTTTCTGAACTTTCCGGGAAACTCCCTCAACTAACAGAAGGATTCCTTACCTTATCGGATGGGATTGACCAGCTTTCTTTCGGCGCATCTGAATTGGATGCAGGACTGGCACAGCTTAAGACAGCGGGTGGGCAGTTAACGGCTGGTGTGGGCAGTCTTTATGATGGGGCAGCAGAACTTACAGATGGAGCCAATGCCTTAGCCACGGGCAGCATTACCTTAAAGGACGGCGCAGCAGGGATGTATCAGGGAACAAATGATCTTCTTAATGGTGCAGGCAAACTTGCAGACGGCGCAAAAGAGCTTGCGGATGGTACCGTGACACTTGCTGATGGAATGGATGAATATAGCAGGGAAGGGATTGGAAAACTTCTTGATGCTCTTGATGATGCAGAGTTGACCAGTGTTTATGAAAGGCTTAATGCAATGATTGATGCAGCAGGGCAGTATAAGAGTTTTACAGGGGTTAATGAGGAGATGGATGGAAGCGTAACATTCCTTATCCGGACACAGAGTGTTGGAAAATAAAAAATATGGTATGGTGCGGTGTAGCGTAGGGAAATCTTAGGTGCAGATACATCTAGGTATGTATCTGATAGGAGAAATCCCTGGCAGGAAAAATAAAAGCAGGGATTTTACCCTGCTTTTATTTTATTATAATCTTACCGGTGTATTTCTGAATCCTGTATTTTTTTATAGTATGATATGGTATAATAGAGAAAGTAAGTTATACATATAAAATTTTATTATGGGAAGGAATTATGATAAGGGTTGAGTATATGCTCATGTGAGATAAAGAAGTAAAACCACCCCATACTAAAGTTTAAAACAGCAATGCAGGAAAAGACAAATAGAAAATTTCGATATATAATATAATTACCGTACGGAAAAAAAACGAAAGGAGCAGGGCATGAATGACTTTTTAAGCAATGCCGAAAAGTTTATTGCCGAGCATTTACAGGATGAATTTACTCTTGATGAAATTGCTGGGTTCTGCGGTTACTCTTCTTTTCATTTTGCACGCAAGTTCAAAGAAACTGTAAATAAAACAGTTATGGAATATGTTCGTGAGAAACGGATTTTTGCAGCTACCGAAATGATCAAAGACGGTGCTAATATATGCAATGCTGCAATGGAGTACGGCTTTGAAACCCACGCAGGATTTACAAAAGCGTTTAATGCCGTTTTCGGCTGCTGCCCCAGAAATTATGCTGCACATTGCTGCGGCGACTATTGGAAAGGATTTGATAATATGAACA
>CAMWUU010000306.1 GCA_947177515.1 uncultured Lachnospiraceae bacterium | reverse complement strand
CCCTCCCATCCCCCATACCTTGGAATGGATTTCTGTCCGCTTTGCTCCCAGAAATTCATTCCGGGGCTGTCTGGGCGAATACTGTTTTTAGTTCCGTATTCGCCCTCCCATCCCCCATACCTTGGAATGGATTTCTGTCCGCTTTGCTCCCAGAAATCTATTCCGGGGCTGTCTGGGCGAATATTGTTTTTAGTAAAACACATCTGTTAAGAATAACCCGCGTGCTTCCAGGCGCTCCCCCGCCTTTGTACGGTCTTTTCCCTCGATGATCTGCACCATGTCGGAAGGCTCCATCTCTCCCCTGCCCACTGCAAGCAGGGTTCCTGCCATTATGCGCGCCATATACGGCCAAAAATCATCCGCCGTCATACTGATCAATACTTCGTCTTCATCCCCGTACACATCCAATTCGCTTACCTGGCGCACCGTCGATTTCTTCATGCGCTTATTCTCCGAAAAAGCAGCAAAATCATGCTCCCCCACAAAATATTTCGCCGCTTCACGCATCCTCTTTACATCCGGGCGCTTAAAGCTATAATAATTATATTTCCGCCCAAAGACCGACGGCACCTCGCCAACTGAAATATGGTACTCATAGCGGAATGCCTTCGCAAGATACGACGCATGAAAGCGCTCCGGTACTCCATCCACCGAACGCACCGCAATATCCCGCGGCAAAAAACGATTCAGGTAATGTTTCATCGTCTGGAAAGTCATGTCCGTACCCGTATGAAAATTTGCAACCTGCCCGCCCGCATGTACCCCTGCCTCCGTGCGCGCCGCACCGATAACCTCGATTTTCTCGCCGTCCATCCGGCAAAGAACCTCCTCAAGCTTCTCCTGTACCGTTGTTCCCTTCGCTCCCGCGGCTGGCCGCTGCCAACCATCGTAGCGCGAACCGTCATACTCAATCAGTAATTTAATGTTCCTCACCGTAAACCTCATCCTGCGACTGTTATTTGTAAAACAGGTCTATGCGCAGCCCTGACCTGCTGCTATTATACACGATTTTTTACCAATTGGCAAGATTATGTTAAGACCCTCCCATCCCCTCCTAATTTGAGCAGGATAAGACCCCATATGGTCATATTTCCATATATTTCCTTATCTATAAGATTTGGCAACACACTGGCCATACAAAATACTCTGTTATTACATTTATAAATGATCAAACAAATTATTATATACTTTTTTTATTGTAACAATATTATTTTTCCATAAATTTAAAATAATCATCAATATATCGGGAATGGTGCGGACAAAAAAACAAAAGAGTTGCTGCACTCTGGCACAGCAACTCTTTTGCCCATCCAATACTTAATATAAATTATCCGAGTACAACCTCTACCCCATGCTCCTTCCCGTCCCCAAAAACTGGAATCACATTACCTGCAACCTCATTCCCATCCACCGTCATCCTTGCAACACCTTTACAGACATGGTTCGGGTTCTTTACCTTGACATGGAACACATCACCACGGAACTGCCTTGTCAATTCGTATCCATCCCAGCCTGCAGGGATCGCCGGATCAATCATCAGCCCGTCGTACTCCGGCTTCACACCCAGGATATACTGGGAAATCGCAACAAAATTCCACGAAGCTGTACCTGTCAACCAGGAATTCTTTGCCTCCCCAAAACGCCTTGCATCCTTGCCAGCCACCATCTGCGCATATACATACGGCTCCAGGCGGTGTATCTCAGAATATTCCTCCGTATAAGCCGGGGCAATCCTCGTATAATAGTCAAACGCCTTATCACCGCGTCCCATAAATGCTTCCGCACACATAATCCATGCATTGTTGTGACAGAACACACCTGCATTTTCCTTGTAGCCCGCCGGATAAGTTGAAATCTCACCATACTCGACATAGTACCTCGTAAACGCCGGATTATTCAACATAAGACCATACTTCGAACCAAGCCTCTCCTCCACTGCATCAAGCGCCCTGAGCGCCTTCCCGTCTGTCAGCCCACATTTTCCAAGGATGCAGAAGCCCTGCGACTCAATAAAAATCTTTCCTTCCTCACACTCCTTGCTCCCGACTTTCCTGCCAAAATCATCATAGGCGCGCAGGAACCATTCCCCATCATAGCCGTCGCGCATAATCGTTTCGCGCATTTTTAATACCTCGGCCATCGCACGGTCATGTTCCGCCTGATTGCCGGTTCTCTCCATCAATATAGCATACTCCTCACCGATATAGGCAAACATTCCCGCGATCATCACGGACTCTGCCACCTTGCCATCTTTGCTTGTCACAGTCTGGAAAGATTCACCTGACTCAGTCGAAAAACAATTTAGATTCAGGCAGTCATTCCAGTCCGCCCGGCCAATCAGCGGCAACCCGTGTGGTCCTAAATTTTTTATAACATGATCAAAAGAACGCTTTAAATGATCCGCAAGCGGCGCAGCAAGCTCTTCCTTGTTGTCATACGGCGTTATAACATCAAGGATTCCATAATCCCCCGTTTCCTTAATATAGGCAACCACCGCCAGAATCAGCCACAACGGATCATCATTAAAATTCCCGCCAATCTCGTCATTGCCCTTCTTTGTAAGCGGCTGGTACTGATGATATGCACCACCATCCGGAAGCTGCGTGGAAGCAAGATCGATAATGCGCTCCCTCGCGCGATCTGGAATCTGGTGCACAAAGCCCAAAAGATCCTGGTTCGAATCCCGAAAACCCATGCCACGCCCAATGCCGGATTCAAAATACGAGGCGCTGCGTGAAAGGTTGAACGTGACCATGCACTGGTACTGGTTCCAGATATTAACCATGCGATCCACCTTCTCCTGCGGTGTCCTTACGGTATATTTGGACAAAAGCCCCTCCCAGTATTCCTTTAGTTCAGCAAATGCCCGATCCACAGCATCAGCGGTAGCAAACTTCGAGATCATCTCTTCCGCCTTCTTTTTGTTAATCACGTTTGTGGCATCCGGAGCAAGTGAAGACAGTAACAGCCCCTCGGTATCCGGCTTGCCAACCTGCCACTCCCATTTCTCCTCCAATGCATTCTCCACATAGCCAAGAATAAAAACAAAATCCTTTGCCTCCCCCGGGGCAAGCGAAATCTCAAGACTATGCGAAGCAACCGGCGACCACCCATCCGCCACGGAATTCGTGCTGGCACCGGCACGCACTGCCTTTGGGGCATCAAATCCACCATATGTACCAAGAAATGCCTCACGGTCAGTATCAAAACCTGCTACTGGAGCATTAACGGAATAAAAGGCATAATGGTCACGGCGCTCTTTGTACTCCGTTTTATGATAAATCACGGAACCCTTAATCTCCACCTCGCCTGTATTAAAATTGCGCTGGAAATTCGTACTGTCATCCTGCGCATTCCAAAGACACCATTCCACAAAAGAAAATAACTTCACTTCCCGCCTTGTCGTACCAGTATTTTTCACAGTAACCTTGTGGACTTCACCATTATAATCCTTTGGCACAAAAAAGGTCACATCCACCTCAATGCCCTTCCTCGCGCCCCTGATTCTTGTGTAACCCATACCATGCCGGCACTCGTAAAAATCAAGACCCTTCCCAACAGGTGCAAAGCCCGGTGACCAGAAATCCCCCTCGTCATACAAATAGAAATAACGCCCGCCACCCATATCGAGCGGAACATTATTATATCGGAAACGTGTAATGCGGCGCAGCTTTGCATCCTTGTAAAAGCTGTACCCGCCCGCCGTATTCGAAATCAGTGAAAAAAAATCCTGTGTGCCAAGATAGTTAATCCACGGATACGGGGTTTGTGGTGTTGTAATCACATACTCTTTGTTATCATCATCAAAATAACCAAACTTCATACTGTAGTCCCCCTTCTTTATCAGAATATCCCTCTGTTTCTTAAACGTTTTCGTGCTTTATATGCCCATTATAACATGAATAAGCCCAGAGCGCCATCAACTATTTTGCCAAAAAGAAGGGAGCCACATTGTGAAAAAGCAACAACAAAGCCCCCATGGGAAATCCCATGGGGGCTTTTGCTTATCGCTATGTAATTTTCATTCCATCTTAATGTACCTTAGACGATTCCCGGTAATCCTCCTTTATCCCCACAGAAGCGCACATACACACTCCTGTCCACGCATGTTCATGTTTCCTAGACAGTGTATTCCTCGATGGTATCCTGCTGTAAAACAGCTACTTTTCTCATACAGACGGACGGGAAAGCCCTGTTTTCCCCAAAGGTAAAAAATCAATCCAGCGTGTTGCCAAAACCCACTCCCTTTGTCGGGCGGGCAAAGCCCACATACATACAGGCGTGAAACTAAGGCAAAATCAAGTGATTTACGGTAAGGGCATACGCCCCTTTCCTATCCGGCTCCTACGTATCTCATGGATTCCAGCGGCACTGCGCCAAACCACAATGAAAGTTGAGGCAGCAACGATCTTCTTTTGCTCGGGGACATCCCCGGAGGGATTTTTATCCTGCAGGCATCCATTGGACTTAACAGCCCCTATCAATCCTGCATGACAAAAAAGACCGGTTTTCCAACCGGCGCAATCACATCCAAAAAAAACATAACAGTGTTGGCGGCTGGCTGACATTTTACAGGCCCTTTAGCTTTGCGTCCCTGCCTTTCGGCAGG
>CAMWUU010000305.1 GCA_947177515.1 uncultured Lachnospiraceae bacterium | reverse complement strand
CTCTTGCTATGGCATTAAAGAGGGAGGAATACCCGCAAACTTATTCCCTGCCGCCGGATAACCCCGACCTGGTGCGGTACCTAAAATGTGAAACACTAGGGCAGGAAAACCAAGTGGCAGATGGATATGTCCTTGTCTGTGTGGGGGATTACCCTTTAGGCTGGGCAAAATGTGGGGGTGGGCGGATGAAAAACAAGTATCTGCCCGGTTGGCGGATGCAATAAGAACAGGATATGGATGGAGGAGAGAATTTGGCAGGGAAAGAATTGCGTCTGGATAAATATCTGGCAGATATGAAAGTTGGCACGCGCAGTGAGGTAAAAACCTATATCCGCAAGTGCCGCGTAACAGTGAATGGAAGTACGGTGCGGGAGATTGGGTATAAGGTTTCGGAACAGGATATTGTGGCATTTGACGGGAAAGAAGTCGGCTATACCAAAATGGAGTACATTATGTTACACAAACCTGCAGGTGTACTTACGGCAACGAAGGATTCCCACCAGAAAACGGTGCTCTCGCTGCTGTCCGGGGCAAAACGCAGGGATCTTTTTCCGGTTGGCCGGCTTGATAAGGATGCGGAGGGGCTTTTGTTAATTACCAACGATGGACCTTTGGCACACCGCCTGCTTTCGCCAAGGAAGCATGTGGAAAAGACTTATTTTGTACGGGTGGCGGGCAAGGTCGGACAAGAACATGTAGAGAAGTTTGCAGCAGGGCTTTTCTGTTATGATTTCATGGCGCTTCCAGCAGAACTTGTGATCAAAAAAAGAATGGGGGATATTTCAGAGGTTTTCCTGACCATAAAAGAAGGAAAATTCCATCAGGTGAAGCGTATGTTTGAAATGGTGGGGATGGAAGTGCTTTATCTAAAGCGTCTTAGTATGGGGACACTGCCACTGGATAGGAAATTAAAGAGGGGACAATCCCGGGAATTAACACAAAAAGAGGTGGAAGATCTGCGCAGGCTGGTCGGGTTGGAGGAAGAAACCAAAAAAACTGTGGAAGTGGTAGAGCCGGAAAAAATGGAGGCAAAAGGCGATATGACACATTTGTTAGATCAGGTTATGGAGGGTGTGGAGGGTGTGCTTTTTGACTTGGATGGGACACTGGTGGATTCCATGTGGATGTGGCAGGAAATCGATATCGAGTACCTTGGACGTTTCGGTATCCCGCTTCCAGAAGGGCTTCAGGCTCAGATTGAAGGAATGAGCTTTTCGGAAACCGCGGATTATTTTAAATCGCATTTCCCGTCCATCACCGAGGGAATTGATGAGATGAAACAGACATGGAACCGGATGGCATGGGAAAAGTACGCGACAAAAGTCTTTTTAAAGCCCGGCGCATTAGGGTTCCTCCAATATTTAAAGGAACATGGGATCCGCACGGGGATTGCCACAAGCAATTCGGCGGAACTTGTGCATACTGTCCTAAAGGCGCTTGGTGTGCAGGAGTATTTTGATGCGGTACATACGGCGTGCGAGGTTGGCGTTGGAAAGCCGGCTCCTGATATTTACCTGTATGTGGCTAAAAAACTTGGTCTTGCCCCGAAGTGCTGCCTTGTATTTGAGGATATCATAAAGGGCATTGAGGCGGGCAAGGCAGCAGGAATGCGTGTCTGCGCCATCCAGGATGATTATTCTTTGCAGGCGGAAGAAGAAAAACGCTCTAGGGCAGATTATTTTATTAACGATTACAGGGATTTCGGGTTTGATGCGTAAGGGATTTATGGCGGAAAGGAAAGAGCATTGATGGGAAAGGAAAAAGCAAATAGCCCTGCGCGCGGACATCAGGGCTATCTGGATTCACAAAAGAGGTTCCGCATATTGAAAACCCTGCTTTATGTGCTGATCGGTGTTGCGATTTTTGTATTGGGGCTTTGCCTGAATAAATTTGAGAAGTCAAATATATTTACCGTAATTGCAATATTAATGGTGCTTCCCGCCGCAAAGGCATTGGTAAGTGTTATCGTACTGCTGCCGTACCGTTCCGTGGATGCGGAGGCAGTTGAGGAAGTGAGGGGACTTTTGTCCGGGGAGGATATTATGTATACGGACATGGTTTTTACCTCGCGGGATAAGGTTATGTTTTTTTCCTTCCTTGTGATTGCGCAGGATGAGATACTTTGTCTTGTGGGAAGGGAAAAAGAAGATATTGCCTATATTGAGAAATATCTCAAGGATGAGCTGAAAAAGCGTATGCTTTTAAGAAAGCTTTATATCACAAAAGATCGGAAAAATTTTTTAGAAAAGGTGGCGCACGCGGAACCGGCAACTGACATACCGGATGAGCTGACCGCATATCTTAATTCTTTGATGGTCTGACCCTTAAAAAAGAGATGGGAACGGGGAATAAAAATGCAGGAAATCATTGTTTCAAAGCGTGAGGAAGGTGGGACGCTGTTAAAATTGCTCAGGAAATATCTAAGGGAGGCACCGGACAGTTTTTTGTATAAGATGCTCCGGAAAAAAAATATTGTGTTAAATGGCAGAAAGGCGGAGGGCAGGGAGAAGCTCGTGGAGGGCGATTCCATCCGCCTGTTTTTAAGTGATGGGACAATACAGCAATTTGGCGGCAGGATGGTGCCGGAAAAACATGATGAGGAAAATTTTGGAAATACGAAATATTTTAAAGAAGCATATGGCGGCCTTGGCGGCTTTAGCGATCCTGGCGATCTTAGCGGGACTAAAACGGTTAGGATGCCAAAGATCCTTTATGAGGATGGGGATATCCTGTTGCTGAATAAGCCTGTAGGCTGGCTTGTCCAGAAGGCAGCCCCCGGGGATGTTTCGCTTAATGAATGGATGATTTCCTATCTGCTTTGCAGTGGGCAAATCACGCCGGGGGAACTGCTTACATTCCGCCCTGGCGTTTGTAACCGTCTTGACCGTAATACGAGCGGGATTGTAGCGGCGGGGAAGACCATGGCTGGCCTGCAGTTTTTATCGGAAGCATTTAGGGAACGCTGGCTGCATAAATATTATACCTGTATTGCAGTGGGGGAAATTAAAGAACCGGTGTTAGCGGAGGGATATCTAATCAAGGATGGACGGACAAACCAGGTTCGGGTATTCTCCGTTCCACCGGTGGGGGAAGAAGCCTTTCAGGCAATCCGGACCGGGTACCGTCCTCTTTTTATAAAAGATGGTTTCACCTATCTTGAGGTAGAATTATTTACTGGAAAGACGCATCAAATACGTGCGCAGCTTGCAGGGGATGGGCATGCGCTTCTTGGCGATGCAAAGTATATGGATGATTCAGGAGTGAAACTGCGGAAAAAATACCATATCAGAAACCAGCTTTTGCATGCGGGGCGTATTGTCTTTGGAAATATTCCATATGGAGGGGGCGGGGGGCATTTTTCCTATCTTACAGGCATGGAATTTACTGCCCCGGAACCTGCGGAATTTGTAAGGGTAAAAAAAATGCTTGGCCTAGAAGGGGGAGGATGTAAAAATGTCCTGGAATTCGCGCGGCCTGCGCGGCTCGATGCTCGAAGAGATGATTAACCTGACAAATGAGAAATACCGGGAGGGTGGGTTAGCGCTGGTTCAGAAGGTTCCAACACCCATTACGCCAATCCAGATTGATAAACAGAGCCGGCATATTACCCTTGCGTATTTTGACCAGAAAAGTACCGTTGATTATATTGGTGCCATCCAGGGGATTCCGGTCTGTTTTGATGCCAAAGAATGTGCTACAGATACATTTGCACTGGCTAATGTGCATGAGCACCAGGTTCGTTTTATGCAGGAGTTTGAAGGGCAGGACGGTGTTGCATTCTTAATTATTTATTATAAGAAACGGGATGAATATTATTATATGCGGCTCCGGGAACTTGAAATTTATACAAAGCGTGCGGGGGAAGGAGGGCGAAAGAGCATCCCCTTTAAGGAACTTTCTGCAGAATATTTTTTTAAAGCAGGGCATGGAATGTATGTTCCCTATCTTGAGATGCTGAAAAAAGATTTGGAAGAACGTCAGGCTTGACAAACGGATAGGGATTCAGTATAATGGTTACATTCTTGTGATAACATGATAGCACGTTACCACAGAGAAGTGAAAAAGGAAAAGGAAGGGAATATCCGGATGAATGAGAGATTGTTGCATACCCCGGAGGGTGTGAGGGATATTTACAATACGGAATGTGAAAAAAAATCCATCTTAGAACACCGGCTGCGCCATCGCCTGCATCTGTATGGGTTTCGGGATATTGAAACACCGACATTTGAATTTTTTGACATCTTCAGCAAGGAGCGCGGCACCGTTTCAAGTAAAGAAATGTATAAATTTTTTGACCGTGAGGGCAATACGCTTGTTCTGAGGCCGGATATGACACCGCCAATTGCGCGCTGTATGGCAAAGTATTACCGTGAAGAAAGTATGCCAGTGCGTTTTTGTTACATAGGGGATACATTTGTAAATAATACAAGCTATCAGGGAAAGCTAAAACAGGTTACACAGCTTGGGGCGGAACTGCTTAATGATGCCACGGTTGAGGCGGATGCGGAGATGGTTGCAATGACGGTGGACTGTCTTTTGGATGCGGGTCTTACGCGCTTCCAGGTGGAAATCGGGCAGGCGGATTTTTTCCGGGGACTGATGGAGGAGGC
>CAMWUU010000304.1 GCA_947177515.1 uncultured Lachnospiraceae bacterium | reverse complement strand
GAACCAAAATAGCCTTTCCTTCCTCTGCCCCTGTGCCAGTTCATTTAAAATCCATGCAGATGCAAAAACGGCAACTGTCGGGATACATGCACCCAGAATACTTTTAAACAGTACATGCCGCATCTGCTTAGGAAGAATTTTTTCAAACTCCCGGATTCCGCGGCGGATCAGTCGGATATCCTCCGAAAGAGTTCTGCCATTTTTCCAGGTTCCACGCGTTTTTCCCTTTGTATTCTCCAATTTCTTTCTTTTTTTCCCAATTTTCTCTATATTATTCTTTTTCTCTTTCATTTTCCCGCACCGTCCTTTCCAGGTTCGAAGATGAATGCTCCCTTTCCACTCGCTCTTCCTTATAATACCGGCTCTGCACTTCAAACATTTCTTTATATTGCCCGCCCAGTGTAATCAGTTCCTCGTGTGTTCCACCCTCCAAAATCTTGCCTTCCGAAAACAATAAAATCCGGTCGCAAAACCTAGTGGATGCCAGACGGTGCGAGATAAAAACGGATGTCCTCCCCTTTGTCATCCGCCGGTAATCCTGATAGATCTTATGCTCCGCCACGGGATCAAGTGCCGCTGTCGGCTCATCTAGGATTAGCACCGGCGCGTCCTTGTACAATGCCCTTGCAAGCAGAAGTTTTTGTTCCTGACCGCCCGACAATTCCGTTCCATCGTGCGCAATCCGTTTAACCAGGCAGGTATCCACACCCTGTGGCAGGGACTTTACCTTTTCCTCAAGTCCTGCCAGACGGATACACTCCCACATTGCTTTTCTATCTTCCCCCTCTTCCTCTTTTGGCACATTGTCATCAAAGTCATCCTGCTGCCTGAACCTAAGATCCTTATCACAGCCCTTTCCCAGCTTCTTTCTCTTTACATTCAGCATGATATTTTCCGCTATGCTGACCGGAAGAAAACCTGATTTCTGGAAAACCGCCGAAAACAGCCCAAAATACTCCTCCCTGCAAAACAACCTGCTGTCCACGCCATTAACAAGGATCCTGCCCCCACATGGGACGAAAAGCCCACAGAGAAGCTTTACAAACGTGGATTTTCCCGCACCATTTACGCCCACAATGGCAATACTCTCCCCCGCATGAATGGTCAGGTTTAAATTTTTAATCACTGGAATCTCCTGCTTAATCCCATCCTGCTCAGTAAAATAGGAAAAGGATACGTTTTCAAAAACAAAGGAAATCTTTTCCCTCCCACCTATCTTAAGCCAATTTTCATTTTGCGGGAATTTCCAGTGCGTTTGCCCGGCAGGATTATCTTGCGTTATGAGCGAATTTGAAGGTGCTTTTTTTTCAAGCTCCACACTAAACTGTATAAATTCAAAAAAATCCTCCGCGTAACGCTGTGTTTCCAAAAAATCCGAAACTGCCTGTGCAAGCTGTAAAAGACCTGTGCCAACTCCGGTGACTGCCGCAAAATAAAACGTGAAATCGCCCAGTGTCATCCCGGAATGAAAAAACTGCCAGATCAGATAAAAATATGCTGTCCCATCGCGCAGCAAAAGCAAAAAAGCAGCAAAAACCATATCGTAAAACTGAAGTTTCTCAACCTTTCCTTCTACTTCCTGCTTTGCCTTCACCGTTTGTCTTACTATCCGGCTCAACAACGTACCAAAAGAATACAGCCGGATATCCTTTCCTTCCTTTCTCCCCCGCATACCCCAGGCAAGATAATTTAAACGCCGATCCACCGCAGCACGCTCCTCTTTTAACTGCTGCTTGCCCTTCTGCATACGGGTGGAAAACCAAAGCTGCACCGCAAACAACAACAGCAAAAATATCACAACCGCCGGATGCAGCGACCCAACGATCCCACAGCAGATCAAAAGACCCACAAAAGCTTCCAAAACTGCGCTAAGCCCTGGAAGAAACTTTACCACGCCCCAGTTCGGGCTGCTGATGGCATTCCTCGCTTTTTCCGCCAGAATTTTTCCCCGCCCCGATACAAAGGCTCCATAATCCATACGCAGCATTCCCCGCTCCCAGCGCGTGGTAAGCTTTGTATACAAAAAACTTTGCGAAACAAGCGAAAGCTCATTGCGCAGTACCATCGCAGCAAGGGATGCGCAAGCTAACAGGGCGCAGGCAATACCAACCCTAAAAAAAAACTGCCGTGTTTTTATTCCACTCTCCACCGCATCCAGCACCATTTTCGGCAGATACATAGCAAACAAACTTGCTGCGGATGTGCTTACGCATATTAATAACGGCAGGACTAAATTGAACCGGTTTTCTGCGCAAATCCCACAAAGTAAATATTTTGCAGGTAAAAATTTTACAATCAAAAGACGGTTTGTGCGCGCGCATTTTTCTTTTTTATCCTTCATTCCGATACTCCTTTTTTAATGCCAGCCAAGCATCCTTTAAAAGACGGACTGACAATCCTAAGGTTGTAACCGGATTTTCATATTTACTACGTTATATATACTAATAGGTCAGGACAATAAACATTTATCCCTGATTATATTATTATCTCTATATCCCTCTCCTACAACATAATTGCTAACCTGCATACACAAAAAAGCATACTCAAAATACAGTCAAAAGGTATAGAGTCCTGCCCATATTTGGTACTATATGTTCTTATTGCCACGTAAAAATGCAAAATCCGGGCACAACAAACAGCGGAGTAGTTTTAAGCCCCTCCGCGCCTATTTTTTCCGTTTTCCTAACGCATTCTTCCGCAGGCAAAAATCAACATAAGAATACCCCTTCCATTTATCCATCCATATCCGGTTTCCAAACACATCTTTCTACCATGTTATCCAATCCGGGTATTAATCAACTTCTTTTCTGTACTCCATTATACTTCCAATCATATCTTCTGTCAACTTTTTTGGATTTTTTATTCCTTAGTACCCTGTCGTTTTACGAAGTGAACAAAAACCCTTTCTTTTATAAAATATGATAATATCATTATTTTGTGGGATCCAAAATCGTTTAAAAATTATAATTTAATCGAAACATTGCCCTTCCATTTAAAGCAGATGATACTTGCAAAGAAAGGATCGAAAAAATCACAAAAATTTAATTGTATCGTGTGTGTTTTTGTGCTAAAATAAGGATGCTGGGTTCCAAAAAATCAGGATGGAAAATATATCAAAAAGGGAGGGGCAAATATATGCTTAATAAAGACCAAACCGATGCATTGAAAAGTTTTTGCGACCTTATACTTTGTGGTCATAAAGAAGATGTTTTTGCGCGTTGTAAAGAGTGCTTGGAAAATGCAGCCGACGAGTACAGTGGTATTCCTGCTGTTCTATATGTACTTTCAGGAAATGATACCGACCCCGATGATCCATATGGAAATATTGCCGATGAGGACAAGCAGCTTGTAAAATCACAATACTACTTTATTTCTTCCGACGCGGGCGCACCGGATCTTGCGGACTTCTTTGAGTTTATTGAGAATATTAAAAAAGCGCGGGGACTTGATTTTACCATAAATGAAGATAATTTTTCGGATGATGACTGCATTATAGAATGGCTGGCTGAACTTTCCTCACAGTTGGAAGATCTCTATATTGTTAATTTTGATGGAGCCAGCGAAGATTATCATTTTACAATTATGAATAAAGAGGATTGTGAAAAAGTAAGGGATCTGTTTAAAAGAATAACGGCTCCCATAACTGGTTATTCATATACTTCTTGTGTAATAACAAGTGATTTTGAAGGATAATTGGCATTTTACCTCCAGTTAGGATACTGCTAACCGGTTTTAAGGAGGATTTCAATATGGCAAGGACAGTTTCCATCGGCAACCAAGATTTTGAAAGCATCATTTCAAACAACTACTTTTACATTGATAAAACCAATTTTATAAAAGAATGGTGGGAAAGCGGTGATATCGTAACCCTAATCACCCGCCCAAGACGTTTTGGGAAAACCTTGACCATAAACATGGTGGAACGTTTCTTTTCCACTAAATATGCCGCGAGAGGAGAATTATTTTCCGGTCTTGATATCTGGAAAAATGAAAAATACCAAAAACTCCAGGGCACTTACCCTGTAATCAGTCTGTCCTTTTCCGAAGTAAAGGGCGGGAATTATGAATTTATCCGAAAGCGGATTGCCATCCTGATTTCCCGGTTATTTCATCAATACGATTTCCTTCTCCTGCCCGATAGTCCACTTAACGCAAATGACAGGGAATTATTTCGGGAAATCTGCAAGGATATGGATGACAACACAGCAACTTTGTCATTGAACATACTCTCAGAATTACTGATGAAATATTATGCAAGAAAAGTGATCATCCTACTTGACGAATATGATACCCCCATGCAGGAGGCCTATGTATATGGTTACTGGGATAAACTTATCTCCTTTACCAGAAACTTATTCCACTCCACATTTAAAGCAAATCCTTATCTTGAACGGGCGATCATGACTGGGATCACAAGGGTCAGCAAGGAATCGATTTTTTCTGACCTAAACAACCTGGAGGTGGTAACGGTAACATCCCATAAATACGCGGATTCCTTCGGATTTACACAAAAAGAAGTTTCTAAAGCCCTAACAGAATACGGACTGATGGACAACGAAGAGGAAGTTAAGCATTGGTATGATGGTTTTACTTTTGGAAATCAGCCAGATATCTATAAC
>CAMWUU010000303.1 GCA_947177515.1 uncultured Lachnospiraceae bacterium | reverse complement strand
CTGGGAAGACAGCAACCTTCCTACCCTTCAGCCGTTCCATTTCCACAATATCCGGAAATCCGAGTGGCACATCCCCTTCGATATCATCAATGACTTCAGGTTCAACAATATAAATCCCCGTATTTGTTAGGAAAGACAACCGGGGTTTTTCCTTCATCCCCTCTATCACACCATTTACCCCCATTTCCACGATGCCATATGGAATGTTGATATTTTTATAAGCGCATATCATGGTGATTATATTTCTATTTTCTTTATGGAACTTTACCATGCTCCCATAGTTTGCTGTCAATAACGCATCACAATTTGCAAAGAAAAATGTATCCGTAAATTTACCACGCAGTAAACTCAAACCACCACCGGTTCCTAGCGGCTTTTCTTCATCATACCAAGTAATATTATAATGACTTTCATTATCAGAAAAATACGCTTTCATAAGATCACGTTTATAATTCACTATGATATGGAACTCATTGCAATAATAAGTTTGATACTCCCGCATAATATGCTCCATAATTGGAAGATCCCCGACAGGGATCAAAGGTTTTGGCAAAACTCTTGTAAAAGGGTCAAGTCTTGTCCCTTTGCCCCCTGCATTGATGACCACAGGAATATTCAATGCATCCCGACGTTTAATCTCATGTCCTTCACCATTATATAAGCCAATAATCTCCCCTTCCTCATTTAAAATGGGAATCGCAATATAATTCCGCTTATGGTAAAGGGATATCGCTTCTTCCTTCGTCTTTGCATACTTAGGGGTGCGGTTGGCTGCCTGTATGGCGGGCGCATCCATCTTTCCTCCACAAAGAAGAAAACGACGGATGTCGCCATCCGTGATACAACCCAGTAACTTATTATTATTATCAACAAAAAACAAAATACCGTTGCAATTTTTATCAATCTGCTGCATTGCCTCAGATATCGTAAGAAAATCCTTACCTATAAATTTTTGAACATCATCCATTTTTCACCAAAGACCCAAGCAGCCGCTTCACCTTATCCGCCACATAAGTAATCTCTTCCTTTGTTATCTGTGTACTGGAAGGAATATTCAAAATCCTGTCTGCATAATAAGGTGCCTTTTCAAGTTGATATGTTTCTTCCCCCTCATATGGTTTCTGTTCATTTACAAGTCCCCATATGGCGCGCGTTTGGATTCCATCCTTCTCAAGTGCGGTGATGATCTCACGCATGGAAGCTCCTATGTGTACACGGTCTATGTTGATGGAATAAAACCACTGATTAGAGTTTGTCCCCTCCCTAAAAGGCATCAGCGTACCATACCCAAAACCCTCAAACTCATCTTTATATCGGTTATAGTTTGTCTGCTTTCTTCTGATAAACTCCGGTAACTCCTCCATCTGTGCCACACCGAGAGCCGCCTGAAGATTTGTCATACGGTAGTTATAGCCTACCTCATCATGAATATAATAATATGCGTCTGTCTTAGCCTGCGTGGATAAGAAACGTAAATGATTCACAGTTTCGCTAGAATTGGCTGTAACTGCACCGCCCCCGCCAGTTGTAATGATCTTATTCCCATTAAAACTAAAGCATCCAAAATCCCCGATCGTCCCAGCGTATTTTCCTTTATATTTCCCTTCTGTATAGTAAGTACCCAACGCCTCTGTCGCATCCTCTATCACTTTCAGGTTATATTTGTGCGCTGTTTCCATGATTGCTTCCATGTCTGCCATGTTCCCAAAAACATGGACAACAACTAATGCCTTAACCACATGTCCCTTATGCATCAGGACTTCATCTTTAAACATACACTCTTCTTCACAAAACTGGTGTAATTTCCCTGGATCCATACAGAAACTATCATCACAATCGATAAATACTGGTATGGCAAACTGGTATTTTACCGGATTGACAGCGGCAATAAAGGTGAGTGGAGGAACCAGAACCACATCCCCTGGCTTTACACCTGCCTCCACAAGACTAAGATGCAACGCGGCTGTCCCGCTCTGGCAGGCAGCAACCGCTTCTGTACGTAGGAATTTTGCTATCCCCTGTTCCAGCCTTGTTATATAAGCCCCGCCTGTAGAAACCCAACCTTGGTCAATCGCATCATTAACATATTTCTTTTCATTTCCTTCGAAATTAGGAACTGACAGTGGAATCAATTTACCCATATGCCCACCTTCCTTATTTTACGGATTTCCGACAATCTACATCTTACTATCCAGTGACTTACCCATCTCAATATGGTCAAAATTTAGCAGGTAAGACTTCATAACTGCTACGATCTCGTCTTTGGTTATTGCTTCTTTTTTAAAGACTTCATATAAATTTTTAAAAAGGAGGGCAATTTTTTCCTTATCCGGTATTTCTTTCCCCGTAATTACTCCAAGGGATAAAAACCGATCCATATCCACAGTTTCAGTATCCGTCACAAATTCCTCAAAAGCTTTCTCCCCAGAAGTATCCGAAACCGCATAATGGACTGGATACAGCTTACTGCCATTTTTCAACTCTTCCGCATTATTGACAGCTTCTGCATCGGAATTACATTTTAACACTTCATACCCATGTGCCTTTAAAAGTTCCGTCCCGATCGCATCAAAGGTCATCATCTGTACTTCTTTAAGTTTCGGGAAGAAGATCGCCCTATTCTCACCAAGGATACAGGATAATAAACAAATCTGCCCGGATTCCTCCATTGACACAAAAAAGCGTCGAACATCCGATGGCGCAGATAACGGTTGTAATTTTGATATCCTTGCCAGGAACCCTGCTGGAAGTGACCCGTTCGAAAATGCCACATTGGCAAACCTTGCTGTCTTCACCGGGAACCGATCTGAATAGGAAAAAATCACGTCCTCCATAATCCTTTTCGATGCTCCCATGATATTTACCGGATTTGCCGCCTTGTCCGTGGAAACACAGAAATACTCTTCAGGCGGATATTCAGCCAGCAGGTCAAGCAATTGTTTCGCACAAAGAACATTGTTTTGCAGCAACGCCTCCACGGAATAAATGTCCTTTTCTGATCTTACATGTTTATGCGCCGAAAAATTTCCTACAATATCAAACCCTCTGCGCCTCCTGAACATTTTCTCAAATACAGGAGATGAAAAATCCATAGGATAAGGAATATAATCTTCCGGAACATACATGCCCCTAGTAGACCTAAGATCACGGGTCAGCTCCGCCAGTGCATTTTCATTTATATCAACTACAACAAGGGTTGATGGTTTAAATGGCAAAATTGCTTTAATAAATGAGGAGCCGATGGATCCGGCTCCTCCAATTACTAGGACGGATTTTCCTGCGATCTTTTCACTAAGCACATCCTTATTTGCTTCTATGTCAGACAGAAACATAGAAGTTGGACGTTTTGTTACATACTGGCTTACAAATTGATCTAAGTTAAACATGATTATTCTTCCCATACAGGGTGCTTAAGCACCCACTTGTCAAAATGTTTTTTCTCAAATAGTTCTTTATTATAAAAAGAATCAATGATATTCCAGAATTCTGTTTCTGTATATCCACAGAATTCACAAAAATCCCTGACACTCAAAGGATCCAGATTACCATCATGTTCTTTAACAAGCCGTTTTGCTTCATCCCTTGTCAAATATCCATACCTGATCATACGGGCAGCATAATCTGTCGCAGAAGCATGTCCAAATTTCGGATACTTCATCCAAGAATGGACTAAATACGCTCTACTGTCAATCTGGTCAAAATTCTCTACATGATGTGTTCTGTCCCATTCATGGGTTAGATCATGGAAACCATGCCTTTTGGCAAATTCATAGTTTTTAAAACTGTTCCACGAAGTAAAATAAGAGATATAAATGGGATCAAGTTTTTCTAATTCTTCCGCCTTTGGTGCCCTCGTGAAAAAAAGATCCTGCGTTGTTACTCCTGTATGGGCAATCAATTCCTGTTCATCAATCCCAGTGGCAACACCGTTACCAAGTTGCTCCTTCGCTGAATAAGTTTCTTTCGCACCCACTCCTCCGTACTCATAGCTAACGTTTTCTCCATAAACCAACAGAGGTGTATGAAATTTGGTCGCCATGATTAATGGATATGTGTAAATCAAGCGATCAATATACCATGTGGGCTTACCATACCTCTCAAACATATACCGCATCAATTTCTTCTGTGCCCGAATATCTGGTTTCATGCTGACAATACTACATCCAAATTCCTCAGAAATATTCCTAAGATTATGTTTCCCGGCTTCTGTCATCGGAAAATTATCTTCAACCGAAAAAAGGATCGGGTTCATATGCATCACATTCTTCATAAGATGAACCTGATAATGGGAGTCCTTTCCTCCTGACACTGCAATCGCACAATCCGGTCCATCCCCGTTCATTCCTCGGTATTTATCACAAATTGCCTCGAACTCTCTCTGCCGGGAATCCCAGTCAATACTTCCCCGCCTCTCATAAGATAAACAGGCTGAACAAACTCCTTTCTCATTAAACGTAATTCCGGGACGGGTGCTTGGCATTACGCATTTTTTGCAGTAGAACATGTTAATTTCCTCCTCTTTTATAACAATGTATTATTTCGGTCTATGATACACATCCACGAGAGAACGAGACTCCTGAGCAGATAGTATGGAGTATTATGCGTGAAAAAAAAAAGGGGGGGGGGG
>CAMWUU010000302.1 GCA_947177515.1 uncultured Lachnospiraceae bacterium | reverse complement strand
GGATGTTACGGGGACGGCGGCGCTGTTTTTACGGATCATGATTTATGGGCGGAACGAATCCGTTCTTTCCGGGTTCATGGGAAGGGGAAGGATAAATATGATAATGTCCGGGTCGGGATCAATTCGCGGCTGGATACGCTGCAGGCCGTAGTGTTGCAGGTGAAATTGCAGGCATTTACGGAATACGAACTGGAGGCGGTAAACCGTGTAGCTGCCCGTTACTCAGATCAATTGGGTGGATTGGTAGGAATTCCGTCTGTGGGGGAGGATTTTTATTCTAGTTGGGCACAGTATTCCATTATGCTTGAATCAGAAAAAGAAAGGGATGGGTTAAAAGCATTTTTAAAAGAGAGGGATATCCCAAGTATGATATATTACCAAAAAACGATGCATGAACAGGAAGTATTTAAAACCGTTCCCTGTGTTACGGATTTACATACTGCTGAAAAAATTTGCAGACGTGTTCTGTCTTTGCCGATGCATCCGTATTTAACGCAAACAGAGCAGGAAGAAGTGGTTGGGGCGGTAAAAGATTATTTGGGCAGATAAGAGAGGAGCAGGATTATGAATGAACAAAGTTATGAACCGGAGATTCGTATAGGTAAGGTATTATACCGGATTTTCCGCGACTGGCGCAAAATTTTAGTGATTGCATTTACGGTTTCTGTGATTGTGGGTGGAGGAAATTTTGTACTGAAAAGGATAAAGACTTCAGATGGGGAATATTTAAAGAAAGTAGAAGAAAATTTCAGCCGCGAACTTGCTGCTTTTGAAGCGACCGGCGAAACCCTTTTGCGCGAGATTGTAAACCTCGAGGAAACAAGGACACAGAGGGAGGAATATAATGCTTCGTCCATACTGATGAAGATCAACCCGTTCCGTGAGTTTAATGCCTCCTTGCAGCTTTATATCGCGACGAATTATCAGATTGTGCCGGAACTGACCTATCAGAATATCGACCTGTCAAACCGTATCCTTCGTTCCTATATTACTTATATGGTCAATGGTGGGATGTACCAGTATATTATGGAGCGCCTGTCGCAGCCGGTGGAACTGCGCTATTTAAAGGAGGTACTTTCCATCTCGCCGGATTATGATAACCGGATGGTAATGTTAAGTGTGCGCCATGTGGATGCGCAGGCCTGCGAAGAAATATTAGATTATGCGATGGAAGCAATCAAGGCAAAACAGTCAGAGATTGTGGCTGCCATTGGTGAACATCAGTTGAATTCGGTGAACCAGGCAGTTTATGAGGCGGTAGACCTTGAATTGGACGAATGGCAGAAGGCCAATATCCAGTATGTTTCCGACCTCAGTATTAAACTGCAGGAAAAGGCCGAGGAATACACGAAATGGGAGGCATCGGAGAAACCTCGGAAAGACTACACGAATTCAGGGATTATAAAAAATTCTGTTAAAAAAATGATTCTTGGTTTCTTGGTTGGGGCGGTTCTTGCAGCAGCATATCTTGCTTTTCATTATATTGTATCCGATAAACTAAAGGATGCAGACGATTTAAAAGGACGCTTTGGCCTGCGTGTGATTGCACAGATTCCAGGAATGCATAAAAGCAGGGCTTTCGTTGGTTTTGACCGATTGTTTGCACGCCTTTTTGGACTGCCTTTTCGGGCAGGTGATGGGAAGGTGCTTGCAAAGCTTGCTGCGGGGAGTGTGCAGGCGGAACTTTCGGCATGGGAAATAGAGAAGGAGAAGGGTGGGAAGTTTAAAGACGGGAATGAAAAGAGTTTAAAACTTGTATTTACAGGGACTGTAGCATTTGAGGAGATGAAAAAGCTTTTAGCGGAAATGGGATGGGAGAATAATACGGCCATCCAGTGCGTCCCAAGTATCCTGCATGATCCGGATGCAGTGCCTGCGGTAATGGATGCGGATTATGTGATCTTGGTGGAAGAGCAGGAGAAAAGCACTTATTCCCGGATTGAAAGGGAACTTGAGGAACTTTCGGCATGGAGGAAAAAAGTACTTGGTGTGATTGTGGTAGGTGTGGATGCTATACCTTAGAAAAATGGTTGGAGATATTAATTTATGTCCGATATGGAATGATCAAGTGAAAAATTAAGTAAATAATTTAGAAAATACAAAGAAGGGCAAAACAGCAAATTGTTTTGCCCTTCTTTGCGTTCTGAAAAACACCGGTTTCCACTATCCGATCAGGACATTCTTTCTCTTAAATGCAAATCTATATGTCCTGATACGTTCCAGGGGGATTCTTTTCAATGTAAGTCCGGCGGCGTAATTTATTTGTTCAATTTGTTTTTTCGCAGTTTGGATCGTGTCCTCAAAACTGTTCTCTTTCTTTTTTACGCATCTTAAATTCAATAATTCAAGCAAGACAATATCTCTGCCCCCGTTTGAAACCAATGCTCTTTTCCAGGGATCGAAAGTTTAAAATTTACTTGAAATAAGGTTATATTTTTCGTATAATAGAACCAACAAAGGCAGGGGAAACCGGTTTAATGCCTGCGGTATATTTTATAGGGAAAGGGGTGGATACGAAAGCGAGGAGGTGGTCGATGTGTGTAAGGCAATAAAGGAGATGCAGAGGGAGGCAGAACAGATTGGCGAGCAGATTGGCGAGCAGCGGGGAAAGCAGATTGGTGAGCAAATTGGTAGGCAGGAAGGCGAGCTAAAAAAGGCCAAGGAAAGTGCAAAAAAGCTGCATGAAATGGGGTTTGCGATAGAAAAGACCGCACAGGTGGTTGATTACCCAGTGGAAGAGGTAAAGGAATGGCTTGGGTTGGTGTGATAACCCTAGATGGATATTGCAAAAAGGGAAGGCATATTTGTTCCGGTGTAGGAATAAATATGCCTTCCCTTTTTCTGTTGTCATGAATGAATCATAGTACCAAGGGGAAAGCCCTGACATGACAAACGGCAGGATCCCTTGGTGATAGATTGTTTGAAATAATTCCTTCAAAGTCCTGGTTGCCAATGGAAACAGTTCTTGTTTATTTTATATTTGCAATGTAGAAGTTGTTATTCGTATTGATCTGTAAATTTATGTCGGATGGTAGGGGTAAAATAAAATTTCTTGCAATCTTTCCTATGATATCGTAAAATGGAACCTGACTATACCCGCTAAAAAATATTATTTAAGGTGAAGGCGGGTGCGAAAGGAATTGATAATTATGAGAAAGTTGGCCTTGTCCGACGATATATTGCTCCAGGTCGAAAAACCCGCACGTTATACAGGCGGCGAGGTGAATTCGGTTATGAAGGAGAAAGAAAAAATTGAGATCCGTTTCTGCATGTGTTTTCCGGATGTATACGAGGTGGGAATGTCCCATCTCGGCATCCAGATTCTGTACGATATGTTTAACAAGCGGGAAGATACCTGGTGTGAGCGGGTATATTCCCCGTGGGTCGATCTTGACCGGATTATGCGCGAAAACAGGATACCGCTTTTTGCACTGGAATCGCAGGAGCCGGTGCGCGGTTTTGATTTCCTAGGCATTACGCTACAATATGAGATGTGTTATACCAATATTTTGCAGATCCTTGATCTTTCCGGAATTCCTTTGCTGGCAAAAGAGCGCAAAGAGGAGGATCCGATTGTGATTGGCGGCGGACCTTGTGCCTATAATCCGGAGCCAATTGCGGAGTTTTTTGACTTCTTTTATATAGGGGAGGGCGAAACGGTTTATGACCAGGTGCTTGATGCCTATAAGGAGAATCGGAAAAATGGTGGAAGCCGTATGGATTACCTGGCTGAAGTTGCAAAGATTGAAGGAATGTATGTGCCTGCCTTTTATGATGTAACCTACCATAAAGATGGTACCATTGCAACTTTTTTACCGAATCATCCTGCGGCAAAACCTGTGATCCGCAAACAGGTGGAAATGGAACTTAGCGATACCTTTTATCCGGAAAAACCGGTTGTCCCGTTTTTAAAAACAATACAGGATCGGATTGTTCTTGAGATTCAGCGCGGCTGCATCCGCGGCTGCCGTTTTTGTCAGGCGGGTATGCTTTACCGCCCAATCCGCGCGCGCGATCTGGAATTTTTAAAAGAGCGCGCAAAACGGATGATTGAGAATACCGGGCAGGATGAGATTACATTAAGTTCGCTTAGTTCGAGTGATTATAAGGAATTGCCGGAACTAGTTTACTATCTGATTGAGGAATTTAAAGAGCAGAAGGTTAATATTTCCCTTCCGTCCCTGCGTATTGACGCGTTTGCGCTTGATGTGATGGGAAAGGTGCAGGATATCCGCAAGAGTAGCCTGACCTTTGCGCCGGAGGCGGGTTCGCAGCGTATGCGGGATGTGATTAACAAGGGATTAAGTGAGCAGAATATTTTGCAGGGGGCTACGGATGCATTCCGTGCCGGATGGAATAAGGTGAAGCTTTACTTTATGTTGGGACTTCCTGGTGAAACAAAGGAGGATATCGAAGGAATTGCGGAACTCTCGGACAAGATTGCGCAGGCTTATTACGGGCTGCCAAAGGAAGTCCGGAGTGGGAAGCTAGAAATTGTAATCAGTACTTCGTTTTTTGTGCCAAAGCCTTTTACTCCGTTTGAGTGGGTGCCGATGGATGCAATGGAAGAATTCCTGAAAAAGCAGCGCATTGTCAGTGCGAGGCTTAAGGAGCTTAGGAACGGACGGGGCATCCGATACAACTGGCATGATGCGGATA
>CAMWUU010000301.1 GCA_947177515.1 uncultured Lachnospiraceae bacterium | reverse complement strand
TCTGTCCGCACAGCTCCCAGAGAATCGTTTCCGGGTTCTGGAAGGGATTTTACTGATTTATATACTATCTCGCACATTTATATTTCAGTTCCTCCCATCTGCGGTCAACTTCCGCCTGGAACTGTGCGACTAGCTCCTCCTTGCCCGGTGCGAACAGATGCTTGAACCTGCCCTGCGTGCGCAGAAAATCTTCGATTGGAAGTTTTTTCTTCGGCTCGTAATTCAAGATCCATTTTCCGTGATCCACCTCAAAAAGCGGCCAGTAGCAGGTTTCCACTGCAAGTTTGCAGATTTTCATAATATCTGCGGTTTCATACCGCCAACCACGCGGACACGGAGCCATCACATTCAAAAAACTTGCGCCAACAGTGTAGATTGCTTTCTCCGATTTTTTGTGGATATCAACAAAATTGCTGCTCAGGGTAGTTTGCGCGACATATGCTACATTATGGTCAGCAATAATGCTTGCTAAATCTTTACGCCCCTGAAGCTTGCCATCCGACTTCTTCCCAACCGGTGTTGTCGTTGTATCCGCATACATCGGGGTTGCTGAAGAACGCTGGATCCCGGTGTTCATATACGCGCCATTATCGTAGCATACATAAACCATATCATGCCCGCGCTCCATCGCGCCGGAAAGCGACTGGAACCCAATATCATATGTGCCGCCGTCCCCGCCGAAGGTAATAAATTTATAATTAACATCCGCAGGAAGCCTGCCGCGCTTTTTTAATGCTTTATACGCCGTTTCCACCCCGGAGAGCGTTGCGCCTGCATTTTCAAATGCGTTGTGGATATAGCTGTCCTCCCATGCGGTATACGGATACATATAACTTGATACCTCAAGGCATCCTGTCGCATTGCCAATTACGGCATGGTCACCCTCGTGTAGCCCCCGCAGCACGGCGCGCACCGCTATGGTTGCCCCGCAGCCTGCGCACATGCGATGTCCCGGCGCAAGCCGCTCGGTCCTGTTCATCATCTCTTTTAAACTGTAATCACTCATTCGTCTGCCTCCTGGCTGCGCAAGCCGATATACCGGTATTGTTCCGGCTGCGTTCCTGCTATCATGGCATTTTCCATCTCCGCAAATACCTCTTTCGCATCCTCCACCGTAAAATCACGCCCTGCCAGCCCGTATATGTAATTTACCGCCCCGATCATCACCTTATACCGGAACAGGCCTGCCGTCACTTCACTACCAAGTGGGCCTCCATTGCCATTGTAACTTTCGCATCGATCCATAATCGCTACCATTTTACAATTCTTTAACGCCTGCGCAATTTCCTTTGCCGGGAACGGACGGAAAACACGAAGCTTTAACACACCGGCCTTGTACCCTTCCTCCCGCAGTTCATCCACCGCCTGCTTTGCTGTGCCTGCTGCCGATCCGATGATCAGCATGATAAAATCCGCATCCTGCGTGCGGTACTCCTCAAACAGCCCATAGTGCCTGCCCGAAACCGCCGCAAATTTCTCCGCCACATCAAGGATAACCGCCTTCGCATTCTCAAGTGCGATCTCCTGATTTTTCTTCGCCTCCATCACATAATTGCTGACTGCGTAGGGTCCTACTGCAATTGGCTTGCCCGGATTTAGCAGAAATTCTTCCGGCTCATACTCCCCAACAAAACTTTTTACCTTCCCATCCTCCAGCAACTCAATATTTTCTACCGCATGGCTTGTAATAAAACCATCCTGGCAGACCATCACTGGCAAATGCACACTGGGATGTTCTGCAATCGGGTAGGCCTGGATAAAATTATCGTAAGCTTCCTGATTATTTTCCGCGTAAATCTGGATCCAGCCAGTATCCCTTGCCCCCATACCATCGGAATGGTCACAGTTGATATTGATAGGACCGGACAATGTCCGGTTGACCAGTGTTAACACAAGCGGAAGGCGGTTAGACGCAGCTAACAAAAGCTCCTCCCACATCAGGGCAAGTCCCGCCGAGGAGGTTGCCGTCAGGCTTCTTGCCCCCGCCGCCTGAGCGCCGATTGCCGCGCTCATCGAGGAATGCTCACTTTCCACCGGGATAAATTCCGTATCCATCTCGCCGTTTGCGATATAAGTTGACACCATTTGCGGGATTTCCGTAGATGGCGTGATCGGAAAGGCCGGCATAACATCCGGGTTCACCTGACGGATCGCATAAGCCACCGCCTCATTGCCCGACATACGTTCCCTGATTGCCATCCTAAATCCCCTCCTTCATTTCGATTGCCCCGAACGGACATGCCTTTGCACAGATCCCACAGCCCTTGCAATGATCATAATCAAACCCGCCGCGCAGCCCCTCCTTTACCGGGATACTGCTGTCCGGACAGACCGGCGCGCACAAAAGACACTGCTTACACAATTCTTCATGGAATACAGGAGTATTTGTCCTCCATTCCCCGGTCTTAAAATATTTTGAAGTCGCCCCCGCGAACATCATCAACCCTTCTGTGAGTTCTTCGTGTGGGGTCTGTTCATTAATTTTTGTAACATCGGTTCTCATCGTTTCCATTCTCCTGTAAAAAATTTACAAAACACGGATAGTTCAATGTTCTCTTATACTGCTACCTTGTATACTACAGAAAGTGCCTGTTCCGCCACATCAAATGCCTGTATAAGAGCCTGCATATTTCCCTCGATCACTTCCGGTTTCTTGGCAAACTTATGCTCATACGAAGCCCTCATATCTGCAATAAACTCCTCGCGCGGCATTACTTCCGTTACCGCTACCGTCGCCGCAAGCATCGGGGAATTCGGGAAATTCTGTCCGAGTGTTTCCATCGAAATCCTTCTTGCATCCACTGTGAAAACTGCCCCCTTATAACCATTTAATAGCGGGCGCACTTCCTCTGCGGACTTCGGCGTGTTAATGATAATAGCGCCGTCCGGCTTTAGCCCCGCCGTCACATCCACCGTATGCAGCAGTGTTTCATCCACCACAACCACATAATCCGGCGCATATATATTTGAATGAACCCGGATCGGGTTTCTGCTGATCCGATTATAGGCGGTGATCGGCGCGCCCATACGCTCAGGACCATACTCCGGGAAACCCTGCACATACTGTCCTGTCTTAAAAGCCACGTCAGCAAGCAGCAGCGCCGCTGTTTTTGCGCCCTGCCCGCCTCTGCCGTGCCATCTGATTTCAAGTTCTTTTTTCTCTTCCATCACTTATCCCTCCGAATTTAAAATTTCAAAGCGGAATCTTGCATTCTTTCTGCTGTCGCCCGCCTGTACACAAACATTACTGCCTCGACAATAATTTATCAACCACTGCGCGCTGCAATATAACTCAACTTTTTATATTATATCGTAAAATCCGGTATTGTAAAGCGAAATTATGAGAACTTTTCATTTGTAAAATGAATTTTATTCATGTTATAATATAACAGCGAAAAACCCGCACGCTTGCGTGTAAGATGAAAGCCGCTTTTCTTTTACTTGACATTAATATATATTAGATATATAATATATGTATAAAGAAAGAGAATACTAAGTTTACTCTTAAATGTGAATATTGCGGTTTTAAACAAACCATTAAGAAAAGAATATTGTAAGCATTTGTTGTGTCCGTGCAATAAATATAAAGAGGAGCATCCCAGACCAAGACAAATCAACAAAGGTTTGTTAAACATGGATGGGTAATGGAGGAAGGTAAATCATTGCTATGGGAGAAAGATTTAAAAAGTTTAGGATTAAAACTGTTAAGGGAGAAACATGTAACCAGTGCTGAACCAGAATTTGAAGGAGGGATTAAAAATGTTTGAAGGCAAAAAACACGATGGTGTATCCCCAATCATTTTTGAAAAAGGAAAAAACACAATAGAATTAAGGACACAGTTTCACCAACTTTTTGACTATCTTGTTCCATCGTCAGGGAGAGCAGAAACCGCACAAGGCGAGATTATTCGCATTGCCGGGAGAGTCCAGCATGAGATGCTAGACAACGGTTGCATGAATTGGGATGAAGATTTCAACAAAATGTTGAAAACCATTGTAAAATATACTGAGCTTGAAGATAAAATTCAATACCCCTATGATGTGAAAGCAGCAAAAAGAATTACAAATACTTTAATTAAATATGGTAAACAGGGAATATGCAGCGAAAATTGGTGCGAAGCATTGTGTCAATTAGCTGTTGATTGGGTGTCTAAAAATCCAAATATTATGGCACCGTTAAAGGCAAATTATAACCGATAACTTCAAAAAGGTTCCATTTTCTGAAACCTTTAAATTATAATAATTTGATTGATATGTTTATATTCTTGTTTATTATAAAATAGAAAGAATTGTTCTTTTAATCAGAATGATAATATTTTTATACATTCGACCAGGAGGATAGAACATGACAGAAAAAATCATGGAGTGTATTACAAATCCAGTAAAATGCAAATTATTGCTTGAAATCTATGCAAGGGAGAAGGCAACCGCAAAATATTTATCTGATACGTTTGGGGATATTCCACAAGCTACCTTATATCGTAATTTAAAAAAGATGTTAACTGACGGTATCTTAAAAGTGATAGAGGAAACCCCGGTGCGCGGCACATTAGAAAAAACTTATGCGCTTGCATTTGATTTGGGCAGTGACTTTGAAACGATACTAACAAAAAACTCCGGCACACTTTATATGCAAACTTTCATGCAATATTTTTTGGGATTCGCAAAACAGTTC
>CAMWUU010000300.1 GCA_947177515.1 uncultured Lachnospiraceae bacterium | reverse complement strand
AAAAATCCTGCAAAGCAATTAGGCCACCGTTTTCAAACTCACCCTCCACCCGGCTAATTTCATTATCATAAATCCATGGACCCCCTGCTTTTAAGCTGCGCCCCTCCCCTTTTTTTAATACAACTGCCGCCATATTTTTCTCCTTATATCTACGCCTTATTCTGTTTTCTTTAAAAATACAAAAAGCTTGCTAAACACATAATTCAATATGATCACAATAACCGCCAGCACCGCCTTTACCAGCATCCCATTAAATTTAAGCTGTTTGACAAATATCAGGATGCCGCCCTCCTCAATTGCAAAAGTCAAAAGACGCGCTGCATAGAACCTCAATATTTTTTTCCCTTCCGCCTTTAAGCCCCTGAATTTACTGTCAAAAACCCAAAATGCATTGACCACATAGGCAAAAGCCACCGTTAAAACCCAGTCCACCGCATTCCCGGAAAGCTCCTCCATCCCGATCTTTTCCACGATCAACCAGTAAAGCACCCAGTTTACCAGGGTGGTAAGCACCCCTGAAATCAGATATGTGATCACTTCCCGCGTCATAAAAATATCCCACAGTTTAAAAAACAACTTGATCAATGGGTTTGCGCTTGTCCGCAAAGCAGAATGCCCCCCATCCATTTCTTCTCTTTTCTTTTCCATCAAACTCTCCTTTTAAGTCCGCTCCTTCCACAAACACAATTATATCGTGGCACCTACTTTGTGCTCCTTTCACATTTGCGGCTAATTTCCTGCATTTTTTCCTTGTCCAGTTCATAATGATGCATAACAAACAGACTGAAAACCCAACCGAGCATTGGCACAATGCAATACATAAAAATAGTTACTGCAGCAAGCTCTTTTGTAAGCTTGTCCTCCACCTGCGGCAACATATCCGTAAAACCGATCAGCGCTACCATACCACCTACAAAAATGGTTGCAAGCGCCCCAATCACCTGATCAACTAGGGCGAACAGGGCACCCATAAACCCCGGCACATACAGTCCACTGCGGTACACCTCATAATCCGAACAATCCGCAATCATAGGCACTACAATACTGTTGCTGACCGACTTCGAACCATTTAAAAAAATATAAATTGCCATAAAAGCGATGGTGGTTCCACAGAGGTTAGAAAAAGAAATAACCGTCAGGTTCGCAAACATCAAAAATACTGTCATAATACCCTGGAAAAAGATTGCAGCATACATAAATATTGTGTATGTATGCTTCTGTCCTATCCTTTGCGCCACTGATACACCTAAGGTCACAATTACCAGGTTCGGCAGGATGGTCACAAGCCCGATCTGTCCTGCCATCGGATAATTCCCCATCATAATCCCAAAAAGCATAACACCAACCGTCACATTATTATAGACAGTCGAAGTAAAGCGGTTGACTGAAGCGGAAAGCACAAGCTGACGGATCGGGCGGTTGTTGCACAGCACCTCCCAGTAATCCCGCAGTTTTATTTTCCTGCTCTCCTTGCCGCTCCCATAATATTCTGGCCGGTCTTTGTTCCAGATACCGACAATGCCAAGCACAGTGCATAGAATGGAAAGTGCTGCAACCACAAGTGTAAATTCCCGAAACAGCGCCGGGTTTGTATAACCGCCATATTTCGGCACCAAATACGCGGAGGCATACAGTGCAAGACCTCCGTAAGCCGAGGTTACAAAAAGGGAATCAAAATAACTTACAAGCGGCCGCATTTTCGGGTTGTCCGTCATTACAGTCTGTCCTGATTTTGCTACAATCATCTGAAATGTATATCCAAACACATAAATAACATAAACCATAACAAAATACGGCAGACGCAATACCGTCGGTACAAGATGGGTTGTATTAAACATCAGTGCAACACTGACCAACATTAAAAGATTCCCAATTACCATAAATGGGCGGAATTTTCCAAACCGCCCTTCCGACCGATCCACAATAAAACCGATCATCGGGTCAATCAGCCCGTCAAACACCCTGAGTGCTGTTAAAAGCGCCGAAGCAAATACCACCGTGAACCCTACGATCCCGTTAACATAGTATGCCACATATTCCATCAATACCAAATAAAGCGTTGTTGCCGCAGAATTAAGCGAGAACAGCGCTATCTGGAACGCACTTGCATTATTGTATGCCGGGTCTAATTTTTTTGTTGAAAATAACATCCTTTCTAATTCCTTTCCACTTAATTCCTATCATACACTGTATCATTCCTATTTTACATACCATGACAGGCTTTGTCAATTTAAGATTTCCTTAAAATTGACGGAAAGAAATTTGTGCAAAATACGCACAATCGAGTAGGGGAGCCTCTTTCCCCTACTCGCCGCACCGGGGCAAAGCCGCTTTATTGGCCGATTCCTCTCCTCCCCGTGTACATAAAAAATAAGTGCAGATAAAATCTGCACCTATTTTTTTATGTACAATCATTTATTTTAACCCTTAACATATTACACTAATATTGATTACTGATTCTTAAAGGAAATATAACCATAATGCGGTGTAGAATAATCCGTAAGACCCAATGCATAATTAAGCGATGACATTGTATGTACATTATCTGCAACTGTCCCGGAACCTTTTTTGGACGGATCTACCACAAGATAATCATCATCTTGTTTTCCCACAACTAGTATCCAGTGATGTCTTGTTCCGCCGCTTTTTGTAGAATGTACAGCTATAACAATTGGCAAACCATTTAATACCGCTTCATCTATGGCCGCTTTCTCCTCTTCAAAACTTCCCACATAACTATCTCTTTTATAAGTAGTTTTATAGGTATTTCCATCAGAACCCATATAGGTATTTCCATTCATATTAATGCACAAAACACCGGATGAAATCATACTCGCCGTGGTCTTTGTGTTCTGCCCCATAATCAAGTTCACTGCTAAGGCTGCTGCGGTTGCTTTACAGGTACTGGCATCCTGCTTAAAGAATTTTACTAAACCAAGATTACGGTCTACCAATCCTTCCGGTACTGCAGTAGTTGAGTAAGTATCCACCCCGCCCTTGTTTGTAATGATATATTGATATTTTCCGTTTACTGTTCTCAGCTTATATTTATCACCCAGATTCGTAGCCTGGCTTTTCGTGCTGCCATAAATCGTGTCAATAATAAGAAAATTGCCCTCGCTAAGAGAATCCAGACTTGTTACATCCGTATATCCAACAACTGCCACATAATGGCCACCAAGACTTGATGTTACATAGAAAATCAAAGGCCGCCCTGCATTGATCGAATCATAAGCCTTTTGGAACAGTTCATTTTTATCTGCAGCATATTCCATGCTATAACCACCCACAGACCATTGGGCAGAAACATCCAATTCATTACTGCCCTTACCCTTATTATACTCATACCACGAATGAACGGTTCCATCCAGAATAGTCCTGCAATACGCTAATGAGAAACAGGAACAAGCATAAGAACTCTTTTTTTGATTGCCAACTTCTGCAATTTTACTCCAATCAATTATCAGAGTCCTATCGTGCGACACATCTTTTGTATTATTTTCCGCCTGCTTATCCACCAGTTCCAAAGTCCAAAGCTGGCTGTCCTTTCCTGATTCATATGTAGCAAGCTTCACGCTACTTAAATCCTTCGTCCCGGTTTCTGTCATAACAATATTCCTATTGTAAGCACAGCGAATTACATAATAACCATCCATCTTCTCAAGGTACCAGCCTTGTGTATTATCATTTGTAATGGTGTATACATTTACATTTGTTCCATTTTTTGGCGTATCACTATAAGCATTTACTGCAAGCTTCGTATTGCTTTGTGGTGTAAGATTGTACCAGCCATCCGATACTTTATTGATTTTAAACATCTGGCTTAAACAAGTTCCGGATTGCCTTGTATAAACCTGGACATTCGCCTTATTATTCGAGGAATCGTTCTTTCCATAAACATCTAATACTTTGCCGGATTCCTTATTGATTATAACATAATTCCCTCCGGTAAGGATTTCTTCATCCAGTAGTTCCAATGTCCAAAGCTGACTGCTTTTTCCAGATTTATAGGTGGTCAGCTTTACGCTGCTTAAATTCTCCGTCCCGGTTTCCGTCATAACAATGTTTTTGTTGTAAGCGCAACGAATTACATAATAATCGCCAATTTTCTCAAAATACCAGCCCTGTGTATTATCATTTGTAATATTATATACATTTATATTCGTTCCATTTTTTGGTGTATCACTATAAGCGTTTACTGCCAGTTTTGTATTACTGTTCGGTATAAGATTATACCAACCGTCTGAAGTTTTCTTTATTTGAAACTGCTGGCTCAGAGTAGTTTCCGTTAAGCGGTCATATACCTGGACATTGGCTTTATGCTTTGATGAATTGTTTTCCCCACAAACATCCAATACTTTTCCAGATTCCTTATTTATCAGAATATAAGTTCCCTGCGCAATGGTATCATATTTTTCATTTGCATAGACAGCCATGTTCGTATCTACAGAAAACATTGGCATTGCAAGGCATATTGCCAGAACCAAAACTAATACATACTTTCCCCTTTTCATAATACATCGTCCCCTTCTTAATAATTTTGTGTTTTTAGACCATTTTTCTGCCAATCATAATCTACACGGAACCACCCCGCTTTCTTACATGGGATCCTTCTAAAAGAATTGACGGTATCTGCCCCTTCTTGATCGTATACAAACCTGTCTCTTATAAACAACTGACGCTGCCGACGAAGAGGATAGTGTAGATAACTGTTGTC
>CAMWUU010000299.1 GCA_947177515.1 uncultured Lachnospiraceae bacterium | reverse complement strand
CCCGGTAATTTCCGATTTTTTACATAAAGTCCCTCTGTCAATTCCTTACGCTTCCAGCATACATGATTTTTCCAAACAACACAACTAAAAAAATATTAAGAAATTTTAAAGAAAGCGTTGGAATTCGTTCACAGTTCCATCACAATATTTTGGTACACTGCAATTGATTATAATCAAAATCCTGCAATATGCAAGCAAAATTTGTTTGATACCATATATTTTGGAGTGGAAAGGAGTATATTTATGACGGAGGGAAACGAAAATGGCTACCAATTTGTCGCAGAGGGAGGACAACAAAGAGAGCCTTTTACGGAACAGACCGTGGACACAACACTTCTAAATAATCAATCTTCCTCGCTGGATATAAGCAGCAGCACACCTATTAGGAATATCAGTGCAGGACAGGATAGCCCCGAGGTAGACAGCACTCCTATCGGGAATACCAGTGCAGGACAGGATAGCCCCGAGGTAGACAGCACTCCTATTAGGAATATTAATGCAGGTCAGGATAGCCCCGAGGTAGACAGCACTCCTATCAGGAATACCAGTGCAGGCCAGGATAGCTTCAAGGTAGACAGCACACCGGATAAGGGAAATGACAATCTTTCTGGAACAATATTTTTTTCGGGGCAGGAAACGGATAACGTTGTTACAGAAACTACCCCTCCCAATGCGGCCGACATCAAAAATGAGCGTAACGCAGAAGTTTTATCCTCCCCTGCGACCAACCAATCCGCATATTTAGTCCGCTCGGAAATTATGGAGGAACATGGAACTCCTTCCCCCCATACAGTGGAATCAAAACCAAAAAAGAAGAGCCGCTTTGCTGTTTTCCTTCGCCGCAGCGCCAGTCTGCTTGCAGCAGCCGCTCTTTTTGGCGTGGTTGCCGGCGGGGCTTTTATCGGCTTTAACGAACTGTACTACCACTTGAATCCATCCGCCAAGCCATCCCTGTCCGACAATCCGTCCCCGAACGGGGGCGCATCCGGCCGGACACCCCTGCTTTCCCACACAACAGTGGCCTCAGGCACCTCCGTTGCAACATCGGATGTTTCCTCCATTGTAAAAGAAGCCATGCCTTCCTTGGTGTCCATTTCGTGTACCTTCCGCAACACCACCAGCTTTTTTGGCTATCTGTATGAAGGTACTTCCGAGGGCGCAGGCTCCGGCATTATTGTAGGTAAGAATGATAAAGAACTTCTGATTGCCACAAACAACCATGTGGTGGATGATGCAGTCACAACAACTGTCACCTTCCGCAATGGCACCCAGGTTTCCGGTTCCGTGCGCGGCACCGAAGAAGCAGCCGACCTCGCCATTGTATCCGTGTCCCTTGCTGACCTTACGGAAGAAACACTGGCAGATATAACGATTGCAACGCTAGGCGACTCGGACGAAGCAAAGGTCGGGCAGATGGTTATTGCAATCGGGAACGCGCTTGGCTATGGGCAGACCACCACAGTAGGCTACCTAAGCGCAAAGGAGAGGGAGATCACTGTGTCGGATTCCACTACCGGAAAATCCACCAAATATATAGCGCTCCAGGTAGATGCTGCCATCAATCCGGGGAACAGCGGCGGTGCGCTGATTAATACGGAGGGCAAAGTGATCGGTATTAATTCTGCAAAACTTTCCAGCACAAAAGTAGAAGGAATTGGTTACGCCATCCCCATCAACGATGCCATCGATATTTTAAAGGAATTAATGGATCGGGAAATACTGACAGAGGAAGAACAAGGATATCTTGGTGTCTACCTTTCTGATCAGGAGATTACAGAGGAAATCTCCAGGCTCTACGGTTTCCCGCGCGGTGTTTTTATCGCCAGTGTCGTGCAGGATGGTGCCGCCGAACAGGCTGGTATTGTTTCCGGTGATATTATCACAGCGATAAATGGTTCCCCGGTCACGGCAAGGACACAATTGCAGGAAAAAGTAAAAGCCCACCGATGCGGCACGGAAATTACCGTAACACTCGCCCGGTTAGAAAACGGGCAATACCGGGAGCGTGATGTAACCGTATTGCTTGGAAGCAAAGCGGATTTTGATTAGGAAATACAGCCACAAGAAACAGATAGATAAATTAAAAATTGGAACCAAAAAAGGCGGAAAGGAATAGATAAGGATGCAGGCATATCAGGAAGCAATCGATTTCTTAGACCATATCGGAAAGTACAGCACACATCCGGGCATCGAAAATTCGGAAAGGCTGCTAGAAGCGCTTGACCACCCGGAACGGGATCTTAAGATCATCCATGTGGCAGGGACAAATGGCAAGGGATCCGTTTGTGCATTCCTTGCGGATATGCTTACCGCGCAGGGATACCGTACTGGGCTTTTTGTATCCCCCCACCTAGTCGACCTTCGCGAGCGCATCCAGCTTGATCGGAAAATGATTGGAATAAAAGATTTTTCCATCCACTTCCTTGCCGTAAAGCAAGCAGCACAACAACTCGCGCAAGAAGGCTATACCGGCATCACCTATTTTGACTATCTTTTTGCAACTGCACTTTGTTGGTATAAAGAACAGTCCGTAGATTATGCAGTTATTGAAACCGGGCTTGGCGGGCGGCTGGATTCCACAAACGCCCTAAAATCCCCCCTTCTTAGCATAATTACTTCTATCAGTTTTGACCATACAGAACTATTAGGAGATACGATTACAAAAATCGCCGCAGAAAAAGCGGGGATTATCAAACCGGGAATTCCCCTGATCTACTGTGCCGACGAACCGGATGCCTGTAAGGTTATAATACAGGCAGCAAAAGAGAATGGCACACCACATATCGGAATTGGGCGAAGACACTGCAAATGGTTTCCTACAGAAACAGCGGACACCAAAAAAACGGGACAGCTCCAATTTATGTTCTGCCTGCCTGCAATGGACTGTCTTCCCCTAACCCTGATGGATGGCTCTTTTACCGATGCTTACAAGGAAGGCATCCATGAAATACTAACAGTAAACAGCCCCGCGCTATACCAGGCAGAAAATGCAGCAATGGCTTTCACTGCCGCACTATGGCTGTTTCTGTTAACTCTAGGGGCGGGGAAGGAAACCTCGGATTCAAAAAAGAAGAACCTGACCTTTTACAGCGCCCCAATGCACCACAGACTGGAAAATTTTTATGCCATACTGAAAGATTCCCTCACCCGCTCCGTATGGGAGGGGCGTTTCGAGCAGGTGTTACCCAACTGTTATCTGGATGGGGCGCATAATGCGGACGGTATCCGGATGCTGCTTGCCTCCTTCCGCCCAATCGCTGCGGGAAAAAAAGCCACATTGCTCTTTGCAGCGGTAAAAGAAAAGGATACGGAGGAAATGATCCGGGAAATCTGCGAAAGCGGTCTGTTCTGCCGTTATCTAGTCACAACCGTAGGAGGTGCACGCGCCATCGCAGAAGAACAGTTGAAAGAAACCTTCCAAAAATATACGGACTCACCTGTAATGACCTACCTAACACCACAGGATGCTTTTCTTAGCGGTTTGCAGTACATGGGTGGGGATGGGAAGAATTATTCAATTATCGATCAATCAGATATGAAAGATCAGATTTTTCTATGTGCAGGTTCACTCTACTTGGTCGGCCTGATCAAAGAATATCTGCTATCCCAATCTATATTTTCCCGACCTGGTACAGTGATGCGTAAAGCCCCCCCTTCTCCATAAGCTGCGTATGGGTACCTTTTTCACAGATTCCGTTTTCTGTAAGAACCAGGATTTCCTTTGCGTTGCGGATTGTAGTCAGACGATGTGCAATCACAAAGGTCGTCCTTCCCGCTGCAAGCTTCTCTAGCGACTCCTGAACCACCTTTTCACTCTCGTTGTCAAGCGCCGAGGTTGCCTCATCAAAAATCAGAACCGGCGGATTTTTCAAAAAAACCCGCGCAATGCTAAGTCTTTGCTTCTGTCCTCCCGAAAGCTTGACACCCCGCTGGCCAATGTAGGTTTCATAACCATCCGGCAGACCCATAATAAATTCATGCGCATTTGCACTCTTCGCTGCTGCCTCAATTTCCTGCTTTGTCGCATCAAGCTTCCCATAGCGGATATTATCCGCTACGGTACCTGCAAAAAGATAGACATCCTGCTGCACAATACCAATATTGCGGCGCAGGGAACGCAGACTCACATCACGCACATCAACACCATCAATGGAAACGCTTCCCTCCGATACCTCATAGAAACGCGGGATTAAACTGCACAGTGTTGTCTTACCCACACCGGAAGACCCCACAAGCGCCACATAGCCGCCTGCTGGAACTAAAAGGCTAATATGCTCAAACACATCCTCCCTTGTTCCCTCATAGCGGAATGCCACATTATCAAAGCGGATATCCCCCTTCACATCCACAAGCTCCATAGCGCCATCCTTATCTTTAATGTCCGGCTCAATCTCAAGGATATCCATAAAACGCGAAAAACCTGTTACACCATTCTGAAACTGTTCTGTAAAATTAATCAGTTTATTCACTGGCTCAATAATATTGTTTACATAGAGCAAAAAGGTTAGAAGATCACTTACCCGAAGCCCGTTTCCGGCGATTAAGAGTCCGCCGCCAACAATAACCACGACATTGATCATACTTGTAAAAAACCCAAGTCCTGAATGGAATGTTGCCATCTGCCAGTAAGCGTGACTTTTACTTTTGACAAATTCCCCATTTCCCGCACGGAATTTTTCCTTCTCGCACTCCTCGTTTGCAAAAGATTTCACAACGCGGATACCGGAGAGATTATCCTCAATCTGTGCATTGATCTGTGCGATAT
>CAMWUU010000298.1 GCA_947177515.1 uncultured Lachnospiraceae bacterium | reverse complement strand
GACTTTATATTTCCGTTTACATTCCTATTTCCTGCCTTCGCGGTCTTCTTATCCGCCCCCTTTTCTTTTGTCATCTTTTGGTCTGCCATGAAACAAACTCCTTTTCCATTCAATTTCCATTCAATTCTTACCACCTATAAACAAAAATATCCAAGCAAAACCAAACCGAGCACAATCCGATACCAACCGAAGATAATAAAATTATGTTTCCGGATATAACCCATAAGGAAACGTATTACAACAATCGATATGGCAAATGCTACCACCATACCGGTTACTAGGATGATCACCTCACTGCCCTCAAGGGAAAAACCGTTCTCCATTCCAAACTTTATGCCCTTGATCAAGCTTGCCCCTGCCATAACCGGAACCGCAAGAAAAAAGGTAAATTCCGCCGCTACTGGCCTGGCACAGCCAATTAACATACCTCCAATAATGGTTGCACCGGAGCGCGAAGTCCCCGGGATCAGTGCTAGGAGCTGAAACACTCCAATTAACAGCGCATCACGGTATGTTAGTCCGTCGATGGACTCCACCCTCGGATGTTCCCCGATCTTCTTTTTTTCTAACACAATAAATAAAATACCATACAAAATTAATGTAACCACGACCACAATCGGTTTCATCAAAAGTTCGTCAATCTGGTCATCAAAAAGAACGCCAATCACCCCCGCCGGGATACAGGCGACAAAAATCTTAAACCACATCGAAAATTTGTCTTTACAGATAAAGTACTGTTCCTTTGTAGAAAACGGCCAAAGCTGTTTAAAATAAAGTATGACCACGGCAAGGATCGCACCAAGTTGTATCACTACAAGGAAAAGTGCCTTAAACTCTTCCGAAAGATCCATCTGGATAAATTCATCCACCAGAATCATGTGCCCTGTGCTGCTGATAGGCAGCCATTCCGTGATTCCTTCCACAATCCCAAGAAAGACTGCTTTAAACCATTCCAAAATATTAAATTCCATACAATACCTCCAAGTACAATGGCGCGCAGTTTTTCCGTTCTTGCAGACCGATGACACTCTTAAAAACAGCAACCTGGCACAAAAAGCCCGCGCACCCCTATACGAATTTTATCCCGTAAAGTATAACATATCCCCGTATGTTTTACAAGCATTCTGCCCAAATTCCCATGACAAACACAAGGATGCCCCATTCGCCTAAACATGTCTAAAACCCATCTTGGTTCCATTTTTTCACTTATATATTTGTTATACTATTTCAGTCACAGTCAATCCACAACCGATATTTCCCACAATGCAGGCACCTGAACAGATAGCCCTGAACGCTCCCGCCATCCACCATGGATTTTATCATAGCTTGTGGCTTGGTCCATTGACCCTGTATCACTGGGTCATCCAATACTTCCTCCACAATTCCCATCCGTTCTAACTCCTGATACCCCACGTATCCTATAAAAGCACAGTAATCTTTGCAATGCACCCGCCAATATTCCTGCTGCCAGCCATTATAACCTGGGGTGCAATGGATCAATTCGTCCAACAACTCTTCATCATCCACGCCATCATCAATTGAATATTCATCCTGAAATTCACCATCATATTTCCTTGCTGCCTCACCGCTTGCAATACAGTCCGGGCAGAGGGAATCCACTTCCTCCACCGCATAAAATGGACCATCATAATAAATCATCGTCGCCTTGTTGCAGCATGGGCAGACTACAGGGGAATCACTTTTTAAAAAAGCTCCTGTTCCCATCGGATCCGGATGGTAACGGAATTTTGGTATCTGCATATTGTCCACACTCCCTTCTGATTTGTTATATTTTCGCCCTGGTTCATATCCACAATCAATCCAAACCCTCAAAAATCTCTTGCCAATCTTCCTTTACACCTTAAGTTTCATAAATCTACTTATTTATTTTACTATAAATATCTAACAGCGTCAAACAAAACTTTCCTTCGTATCAATCAGTCCCTTTGTTGGTTTGTTTCTTTTCCGTTTTTCATGGGATTTTTTTAACCATCATAACTGATCCAACCAAAGCATCAATGGCGGCGATCCACGCATCAAACATAAGGACGGAATTTACAGGTATGAAGTGCCAAATGGCAGGTGGATTCAGTAAAATTCTACCGCGGCTGGGATATCAAGATTGACTATGTATCAATACAGAACGAATGCGATTTAGCTTCTTATCACGCATGTGTCACTATTTGTTTGAATGAGTTTTCTGACACCTTTCCCTCTCTTTCATACATTTTACGGTAAGCAAACGGTGTCATCCCCCTCGCGTCCTTAAAATGCCGGATAAAATGGCTGCCCGAACAAAATCCTGCCGCCAGCGCCACATCCGTAACAGCCATAGAAGTATTCACCAGCATCACGCAGGCCTGCTCTATACGATAACTTCGCAGATATTCTGAAAAGTGTTGAAAAAAATGCTGCACAAAAAAGGTACTGAAATACGTCGGGGAAATACCAACCGCAGCGGCAACATCCGGCACCGTCAACTTCTCTGCATAATGCTGGTGGACATATGTCAGGATTTTTTTACAGATATCACCATCCTTAGCTGGGCGCAGCGTCACCAATATATCCGCCCGTATAAGCTGTAATATTAACTGTAACAATAGTGCTTTTGTTTCTATTTCGTAGGCAGATGGTCTTTCCCTGTGAAGCGTGACCACCTGCCTTATAATCTGCTCTGCCATACTCCCCTCCGGCAGGAAAAGTGGAAATCCCATCTTCCCTTCCGCCAAGGGTCTTAGATACCGAAGCTGGTCATGATCCTCCTGCACAAACAGCAGATGCTGCAAGGGAAAAAGAAATATATCGCATTGCGCATCCGGTGTCAGCCCACGGAAACTATGAAGCTGCCCCGGATTTATGCATACAACTGCGCCTGCACACAGGATACTGGGTGCACCCCCCAAGGTCAATTCTACTTTCCCACTATTAATAAGCAAAATCTCCATATCCTCCTGCCAATGGCACGCCGCACAAACCGGCTGTCCGTTACAGGGCATCTCATACAATATAAATGGGAACGCATTGCTCCCCCGCAAACGGTTTTCCCTCATCAGATCATCCATAAATCACCTTCCAAGAAATATGCTATTTTTCCACATAAATAGAATTTACACAGACAGCATTATAAAGGTAAAATAGTATAAAGTCAACAGAAAGGGAAAAGGTAAAAGAAATGGATTACAAAGAAATGAAACGCAGGTATCTGAACGGCTGGCACACTTGGAACGTGCGAAGTGTCCTCTCCCATGTCCATATGCCGGATGGATTCGCACTCAATGTTTCATTCAAAGAATACCGCAACGGTCATTATCTGAAAGAAACGCTAATTGGACGTTTTCCTGAAGGCTATGCCCGCACGCCGACTGAAACAGCATATCCTGGTCCACACGCGTTCGATGGTACTTATACGGAGATAACACTGAAATGGTGTGATATGGAAATCCGTGTGGAATCCGCAGTGAAAAATGACGAACTGACCCTTTTGGTTACACCTGTCACAAAACAGCCCCGCCCGGCCATGTTGGTATTGGAAGGCGGCTTCCTTTGGGGACGTAGCGGATGGGTGGAGCAGCGCGGACAGACACTGGTTGCACACACACCAACAGGGGAGAAAACGGTTTACACGACCGGGAAATTTATGTCAGACCCAAACATTCCTGTACAGTCCGCTTATCTGTCCGTTATATTGGATACCCCTGTGGCATTTTCCACCAACATCCGCCGCAGCCTTACACAGGCACAAACATTGGTGAACGCCAGCCGCCTTGCCCACTGTAAAAAAACATCCTGTTACGGCACATTGCAGGACATGTATGAAGCTATGGAATGTTCACTTTCATGGGATACTATCTATGATCCAAAAAATGACCGGGTCATATCGCCCGTCAGCAGACTTTGGAGCATTAACAGTGGCGGCTATGTGTTATTTTGCTGGGATAATTTTTTTGCAGGTTTTATGGCAAGTCTTGGCAGCCCTGAACTCGCATACAGCAACCTGCACGAGATTCTGAACGAACAAACGGCAGCAGGTTTCGTTCCCAATTTTGCCTACGCCACTGGACAGGTAAGCGCCGACCGTTCCCAGCCGCCCATTGGCAGTACCATGCTGCTAGAAACCTACAGGCTCCTAGGCGAAAAATGGATCGTGGAGGATATGTACGCTAACTTGCTGCGCTGGAACCGCTGGTTTGCCATACACCGAATGAACCCGGATGGCACATTATGTTGGGGAAGTGAGAAAATCCCTGTCCTGTTCGGGAACCGCTGGGAAACAGAGGGTGTTCATGACACCTATGGGGCAGCACTGGAAAGCGGGCTAGATAATTCCCCAATGTATGACGATGTGCCGCTCAACCCGGAAACAAACCGGCTTGAGCTTGCGGATGTCGGTTTGACCGGACTGTATATCCTAGACTGCCGCTCCCTGATTGAACTAGCAAAACTCACTGGACATACGGAAGATATCACAGAATTGCAGGAACGGATGGAAAAAGCCTGCAAAGGTTTGGAAAATCTTTGGGATGAAGAAAACGGCTTTTATTATAACCGCCGCACGGATACCGGGGAATTTTCCCGCCGCATCTCACCCACTAATTTTTACGCGCTTTTCTCCCCATATGTATCTCAAACCCGCCAGCACCGCATCGCAAAGGAACATTATTACAATCTGCATGAGTTTTATGGCGATTGGATGCTGCCCTCCATCGCGCGCAATGATGCCGCATACCTGTATCTTATAAACATCTCCGAGCCCACCAGACTCCTGA
>CAMWUU010000297.1 GCA_947177515.1 uncultured Lachnospiraceae bacterium | reverse complement strand
CATTTTTAAAGATTTTGTCCGGACAGATTGAGCCGAGCAAGGGCGAGATTATTAATACGCCGGGGCAGCGCCTCTCATTTTTACAGCAGGATCACTTTAAATATGATGCGTACCAGGTTATTAACACGGTTATTATGGGAAATGAGCGTCTATATGAAATAATGAAGGAAAAGGATGCCATTTATGCGAAAGAGGATTTTACTGAGGAGGACGGGATTAGGGCAAGTGAGTTGGAGGCTGAATTTGCCACTCTTAATGGCTGGGAGGCGGAGGCGGATGCGGCAACGCTTTTAAATGGACTTGGCATTGAAAACGAGCTGCATGAGAGGGGGATGTCAGAATTAAACGGCAGCCAGAAGGTGAAGGTGCTGCTTGCGCAGGCGCTGTTTGGAAACCCGGATATCCTGCTGCTTGACGAGCCGACCAACCATCTTGATCTTGAGGCGATACGGTGGCTTGAGGAATTCCTGATTAATTTTGATAACACGGTGATTGTCGTGTCGCATGACCGCTATTTCCTGAATAAGGTCTGCACGCAGATAGCGGATATCGATTATGCAAAAATCCAGCTTTATGCCGGAAATTATGATTTCTGGTATGAGTCGAGCCAGTTAATGATCAAGCAGATGAAGGAAGCAAACAAGAAGAAAGAGGAAAAGATCAAGGAATTGCAGGAGTTTATCCAGCGTTTCTCGGCGAACGCTTCCAAATCAAAGCAGGCGACTTCCAGGAAGAGGGCGCTAGAGAAGATTGAGCTTGATGAGATAAGGCCTTCCTCCCGCAAATACCCATATATTGATTTCCGCCCGGCGCGCGAGATTGGCAATGAGGTACTGACCGTGAAAAACCTTTCAAAAACCGTGGATGGTGTGAAGGTACTTGATAATATTTCCTTTATTCTGAACAAGGGTGATAAGGTGGCGTTTGTCGGGGCAAATACACTTGCAAGTACAACGCTCTTTAAAATTTTGGCGGGTGAACTTGAGCCGGATTCGGGGGAGTATAAATGGGGGGTAACTACTTCACAGGCCTATTTCCCGAAGGATAATACAAAGGAATTTGCCTGCGAGGATACGATTGTGGACTGGCTGATGCCATATTCCCCGGAGAAGGATGTTACCTATGTGCGAGGTTTTATGGGCAGGATGCTATTTGCCGGGGAGGAGGGCACAAAGAAGGTGAATGTGCTGTCCGGCGGGGAGCGCGTGCGTGTTATGCTCTCGAAAATGATGATTATGGGGGCGAATGTCCTAATTATGGATGAGCCGACCAACCATCTGGATATGGAGTCAATCACAGCGCTAAACAACGGGCTGATAAAGTTTTCGGGGGTATTATTGTTTACCTCACTCGACCATCAGTTTATCCAGACTATTGCAAACCGTATTATGGAGATTACGCCGGAGGGGCTGGTTGACAAGATTACAACTTATGATGAGTATCTCGACAGCGATATTGCCATCCGCAGAAGGCAGAGTTTACAGGTGCAGGTTGTGGAGGAGAATTTGGAGGAACTTGGCGGGGAAGGCTAAAACAGTAGAAAGCGACAGACACAGGGAGGACAGAATGAGGGCAGGGGTAAAAAACACACAGACAGCAGCAATCAACCCCCCGGGATCGCTCGGCGTAAGAGAGGACGGCGGATACTGCGAATTTGCAGTATTTTTGCCGGGGACAAGTACGTGCGGGCTGCGCATTTATGATTTGGAAAAGGGCGAAGCGACAGAGAACCTGTCGCTTTTTGCGCTGGAAGGGATGCCGGGGGTGTTTGGGGTGCGCCTGAAAAGGGAAGGATTGCCAGAATGCTTTGGGTACCGTTATGTGGTGGAGGGAAAGGAATTTTTGGATCCATATGCAAAGCATACTGTGGGCAGGGAGGTTTTTGGGGTGCCGGGGGAGTGTTATGGGACGGTGGATGAGGAAATGGCATACCGGTATTATATGAAAAGAGATGGGCGGCGCATCGCGCCCTATCGTCCTTTTTCCTTTGAAAATGACCGTCCGCCACGCCTTGCTTACCAGGATATGATATTGTATAAGCTGCATGTGCGCGGCTTTTCCATGACTGCCCCGGGGGTACGCCATAAGGGGACTTATCGGGGGTTATTGGAGAAAAAGCCATATCTGCTGGAACTTGGGGTGAATGCGCTGCTGCTTTTGCCCTGTGTGGAATTTGATGAGATTTTAAGTGGAAAGGAGGCCTATGGCGGGCTTCCTGCCTATGCCAGACCACTGCAGCACCCAAAAATATCCGGCACAAAAAAGGATGTTGAGATTTTGTATGCCCCGGGGATAAAAGATGGTGCGGGCTGCCGTGTTAATTACTGGGGATTTGCAAAGGAGAGCAGTTACTTTGCCCCAAAGGTTTCCTATGCTTCAAAACCTTATCTGGCAGCGTCGGAATTTAAGCAGATGGTTGCAGGGATGCATGAGAGTGGGATCGAAGTATTGCTTGAAATGAATTTCCAGCCGACGGACAATCCGAACCTGATACATGACTGTCTGGTCTGGTGGGTGCAGGAGTACCATATCGACGGGTTCCGTTACAATACCGATTTATATCCGGCGCGTATGGCGGCGCTCTGTCCGGAACTTGCCGGGGTAAAAATACTGTCAACCGGGTTTGGTGATATCGGGGAGATACACAGGGTAAGCGGATTTGGTGCAGAATGTGCCATGCAGGGGATGCCATCCACCTACCATACTAAAAATTTTGGCGCGCAGAACAGTGCGCAGGAATATAAACCGGTTCTTGCTGAATATAACGAAGGCTTCCTGCGGGAAATCCGCCGTTTTGTTAAAGGCGATGAGGAGATGGTAGGTGCTGTGGCAGCGAGGATCGAGCGCCAGAGTGGGAGTGTTGGCATAGTGAATTATATTGCCGACCACAACGGGTTTACCCTGGCAGATGTTTATTCTTATGATATAAAGCATAATGAAACCAATGGCGAGGAGAACCGTGATGGGACGGATTATAATTTTAGTTGGAACTGCGGTGTCGAAGGGCTTACAAAAAAGAAAAAAATCCTGAAACTGCGCAGCCAGATGCGCAAAAACGCGCTGATATTATTGTTCACTTCAATGGGTACACCGATGCTTCTAGCGGGGGATGAGTTCGGGAATACGCAGGGAGGCAATAATAATGCTTATTGCCAGGATAATGAAACCGGCTGGGTATCCTGGCGGGAGCTGCGCGCGAACAAAGACCAGTTTGAATTTGTCAAGCAGCTTATTGCGCTGCGCAGGGCGCACCCAATTCTGCGCAGTAAAGTGCCGCTTCGCGGCATGGATTATATTTCTTGTGGCTGTCCGGATGTTTCTCGCCACGGCACAAGGGCGTGGTACCCGGATTATTCGAATTACAGCCGCACACTGGCTATGCTTTTTTGTGGGAAATATGCGATGGCTAACGATAAGGCATCAGATCAGAGCATTTATATTGCAGCTAATATGCACTGGGAACCGCATGTTTTTGATCTGCCGGATCTTTGCGATGGGGAGGAACTGACTTTCCTGCTTTGTTCGGATGCGGATTGTACCAAAAAAGAGGAGTCCGAAGTTAAAAAAGGGGATGGGGCAAGAAAGCGTACTTTTGAGGTGCCGCCCCGTTCCATTGCGTTATTTATTGGGAAAAAGAAGGGGGCTGCCCTTAAAACCGGAAACAGTGAGATGGCAGAAAGGGAATCAGAAAAATCCTGATAGAAAGGAAAAGTATGAATACTTTTATACTTAAACTTATTGCTTGCATCACAATGTTTATCGACCATTTCACAGAGATTTTTATCCCGCAGATGGGAAGTTTTTCACTCGATGGTTACGGCAGCATCTCGCCGGTTTATCTCACAGGAAGACTGATTGGGCGGATTGCATTTCCAATTTATACATTTTTACTGGTGGAGGGATTTTTTCATACACATGACCGGAGAAAATATATGGGGAGGATGGCAGTTTTCGCGCTGCTATCCGAACTGCCATTTGATCTGGCCTTTCAGGTAACAGGCAAACAGATTCGGATAGAGGCATTATTTTCATACCAGAATGTGATGATTACCTTGTTGCTTGGATTGGTATTAATGTATCTATATGAGTGGATTAAGATGAAATATCTGATGCAGCCTCTGGTTTTTAACACACTTGGCGTAATGGCCATTGTGGGGATCGGTTTTGCCGCACAGGCTTTAAAGACAGATTATGGTATGGGCGGAATTGTGCTAATTATGGTATTTTACCTTTTCAAAGGCAGGAAACTTGGGGTTTTAGTTGGCAGTGCACTAACATTTGTATTCTTTTTTAATATTCTGGAGATGGCGGGTCTGCTTGCTTTTATCCCAATCTTTTTGTATAATGGAAAGCAAGGACCTAAGGTGAAATATGCTTTTTATGCATTCTATCCTTTGCATCTGCTTGTGCTTGGCGGGATTGCATATGGGATGAGGTAATTTTTTTGGGTAAGAAAGAATCGGAAACAACCGATACAGGATTGTTTCCGATTCTTTTAAAGGCAAAAGGGGATACTACTCGAAATGATGATCTTTTACAATTTTGTCGTAAAGATCAAGAACACAGTGCTCGTCGCGGTCAAAATGCTTGCAGGTTGTGCAGGAAACATTGCAGCAGCACGATTCACAAGTGCTGTTGGTTGTCCGCTCAGTGTCTTTTTTTGGCTCGAAAGCACTGCAGTTTTCCGCAACTTTTTCGTAGGTGGTTTCGCTTGCTCTCATGGAAATTGCTCCTTTCGGGATAAATAATGTTTGCTTTTACTGCCTACATTTATTGGAACAAGAAATCCGGCCGGATTTCATTG
>CAMWUU010000296.1 GCA_947177515.1 uncultured Lachnospiraceae bacterium | reverse complement strand
GCTTATTATTTAAAATCAGGGAAACGGCTGCCGGCGAAACCCCCGCTTCCCTTGCAATATCCAGAATCGTAACCTTTTTCTTCTGCTTCTCCATAAATCTCCTCACTCCCCGGCTGACGTTTTTCCCCGTTGCCAGTCCCATATTCCCGCCTGGCATAGCCATCTGTTTTCCTGTGCTGCCAACTACCTTTTTTTTACAATTTCTTGCACAAAAATCCTTGCCTTACATTTTATCCCTTTTGAAACAAAAAAGCAAGGGAAAATCCCTTGCTTTTTTGTTCTCTTTCCAAAATATTTTTTTATTACAAAAACAGGTCTAACCCCTTATCCCGCCATGCACGCTGTTACAGGAACATAATCAGCGAGAGCACAAACATAAATACCACGCCGGCAATCATCGGGACGGAAGTACGTTTGACAATCTCAAGCGGCTCCCTCTTGACGGATCCCGCCACGATCATGACCACTGCGGATACCGGAGATACCGCGCGCAGAAGGTTTCCTGCAAGCCCCATTGGGACAGATACCGCAAGCACGCTGATACCTGCTGCTGCCGCGAGCGGAACCATAAGCGGTACCATCGCGAAGAAGAGTGCAGTACCACTGCCGCTTAAGAGTACAATCAGGGCAGTCAGTGCAACTAAGATTAACGGAAGGACAAAACCAAGCCCCGAACCCTGCAAACCGGTCATTGCCTCCTGCAATGCTGCAATCAGGCCGATGGTCTTTAAACCGGTAACAAATACGGTACCTGCTACAAGCAGCGCGACGATCGGCATTGCACCGCCCATTCCCTTAAAGAAAGTTTCCGTTTCATCAAGTGTCTTTCTCGCGCTCTTGTTACGGACAAGCTCACAAACAATCGCAATAACAAAGGAGAACAAACTTGCAACCTCAACACTCAGGTTAATGGTTGCGCCGGTGATTTTCTGGATGGCGAAAACAAGGATCAGCATCAGGATTGGCAGCAGCGGCAGGATCGCATAGACTGTACGGAAAAGTGCGCCGCCCTCGATTTTCTCCACCTCTGCCTTGTTAGTAAGTTCACTATTTCCCTTCTTTTCCTTTTTATCCATCCACTTCTGCCAGAAATAATGTACGGCTGCCATAACAAACAGAGTTGGGACGGATACTACCGCATGGTAGCGGAACACATAGTCACTTGCCGTTAGCCCCGCAAATTCCGCGGTATTTGCAAGTTCTGCCGCAATAGCTACATTATCGCTGCCGAGCGGGGTTGGCATAACGGTCGCAGTTGTCGCGATAATACCCGCTGCGGTTAAGGTGCTCATACCTGCCTGGATCATAATCGGATACAGGGTGGCAAGCAGGATGATGGCAAGGTTCGACGCGCTTGGCACAACGAGCGATAAAAGGTTTCCAATCAGGAACACAACTGGAACTAGGATATAGACGGACTTGATTTTTCCAATCGGTTTTGTCAGAACGCTAACGGTTACATTGTTTGCTTTGATTGCGCTCATGTAGGCCGAATACCCGCCTAAAATCAGGATGATAAAGCCCGATGAGCCAATGGTTGACTTAAACTGATCCGCAATGGCCTTTAATGGGTCAAGCCATACCATTCCGGTTGAGGAGAAATCCCCTCCGCCAATGGTATTGCCGCACGCCATACCGATATACATCAGGATGATACCGATAACAAAGAGGGTGATTTTAATGTCCATCTTTTTGATCAGCATAAAAATGACCAGGGCGACGGATACGATTGCTGCAATATACATAATTGCTGTTTCCATACTTTCCTCCGTTCTGCCGCAGAATGCGGTCTGGATTTTATTTTCGGTTTCCTACCTGCACTTTCCGAGCGCTTCCAAAAACCAGGTACGGAACTTTTCCTGGTCAATATCCATACATACCTTCGCGTTCGGTTCCTTCTTTAAATAACCCTTTAAATCCACCAGCGTGCACCCTGCGGTCATTGTCCCGGCAAGTTCCACATCCACATAGGTTTCCTCAACCGTAAACAGTTCCGGACATAGCAAATAGGCAACTGCACAACTGTCATACATTTTAAGACCTGTCTTGAAAGTTCCGCCACGATACTTTTTGAACAGGCAGTGCGCCATTTTTCCGACCTCACCAAGCCCTAAAAGCTTTTCTGTGTCCTCCGGCATTACAAGTGCCTTCCAGCCCACGTCAAGACCAGCCATTACAATCGGCACGCCACTTAAGAATACCATTTTCGCCGCCTCCGGGTCAGTCGCAATATTAAACTCGGACATTACTCCCTTGTTGCCGCGCGAAGCCGAGCCACCCATTAGGACAATCTCACGGATTTTTTCCTTTACTTGTGGGTAAACCGCAAACAAAAGGGCGATATTGGTAAGCGGCGCAATCGGCATCAGTGTGATTGGCTCCTCGCTCTCCATAATAACGCGGTACATCGCATTCACCGCATTTTCTTTTAATAGCAGTTCCTTTTTCGGCTCCGGGAAGTCAAATCCCTCCATCCCGCTCGCCCCGTGTACATTCGAAGCATCCACCAGCTCACAGATCAGCGGCTGTGCTGCCCCCGCTGCTACAGGAACGTCCTTGCCGAAAAATGCAAGCAATCGCAGGGCATTGTTTGTTACTTTATCCAGGGAAACATTTCCTGCCACCGTCGTAATTAATTTTACCTCAAGTTCCTCCGAAAACAGGGCGATCGCAATCGCAAGCGCGTCGTCAATCCCCGGATCCGTGTCAATGATAATCGGTCTTTTTCCCATAATATCCCTCCATTTTTTAAATTTGAACTACTTCGTCACGGTACGGAATTGCCTGCTGTGCCCCATACCTCATAATCGTTAGCGCCGCCGCCTTTGTCGCATAGCGCACGCTCTCCTCTAGTTCCCTTCCCTCTGACAGACATGCCGCCAGAACGCCAATAAAGGTATCACCCGCTGCCGTTGTGTCAACAACCTCCACACGCTCCGCCGGGACACTGTATAAGGACTCCCCGGAATTAAATATACTTCCCCGGCTGCCTAAGGTAATAATCACCTGCTTTGCTCCCATGCGCTGCATACTTTCAATCGCCTGCCGGCAGCTTTCTTCCTCCTGTGGGAAAATCCCTGTCTGATATTCGGCCTCCGTCTGGTTAACGACCAGAAGATCAATGAAAGGATAATATTTTTCCGGGATAATTTTCGCCGGGGCAGGATTAAAAATTGTGTACATATGAAGTTCCTTTGCGTATTCAAGGGAGGCCAACACCGTATTCTGCTCGCATTCATACTGTGTCATAAAAATATCCCCCGGTGCGGCAATACGTGAAAGGACTTCCTTTACATCCGCTGTTTTGAGTTCATGGTTCGTTCCCGGACTTAGGATAATCCGGTTATCGCCCTCATGGCAGGTAATAATTGCCACCCCCGTCTGCCCGGTTTCGCTGACCTTAATCTCCCCGCAGTCCACACGGTAGCCCTGCAATACTTCAAGAAGTTTCCTGCCAAACACATCCTGTCCCACGCAGGCAATCATCTTGGTTGGCGCGCCGAACTTTGCTGCCGCTACAGCCTGGTTCCCACCCTTGCCGCCGGGATTGTTTAGGAAATTGCTCCCCTCCACTGTTTCTCCCTGCTGCGGCATCCTTTCACACCGGATGGTCAGATCCATATTCAGGCTCCCAAACACAATAACCTGTTTCATTTCCCTTTTTCTCCTCCTTTCATTTTTCTGTTTAACCCGGTATTTCCTATTTTTTCCAATACCGTTTTTTCCTGACGGGATGATATTTCCTTTCCCATACAGTAGGATGGCAGTTCTGTATTGACAAGCTGCGTCATCCCGCTTCCCTGTCCTTCATACGGACGGATATGGAAGCCAAATTTTTCGTAAAACCCCTCCTTTCCTGTTAGTGCCATCAGTCCGGCATACGCATTGGGGCATCCATGCTGCCTGATATAGCGCATCAGTTCTTCCATAATCATGCGCCCGATCCCCCGGTTTTGTCTGGACGGTTCCACTACCACATCCTTAATAAAGAAAACAATCCTCCCGTCCCCGACAATCCTGCCAATCCCGACTGGAACCTGCCCTTCCCTGACGACAACTGAAAATAATGTGTGTGCCAGCGCCTCTTTGACATCCTCCCTTCCATAATACTGCAATGAAACTTTCGCCCGGAGATTTTCATAGATTTCCGGGGTAAGGGCGTTTCTTTCTATGCAATACTCTTCCATCTTTCCTCTCATTCCGCCGCGTATACGGCATTTTAACCAGGGGATTTTGCTGGCATTTACCAGAACAATCCCAGATTAAAAAATTGTGATTTTTCCGCCTTACCTCCACCGCATATATCCCTGGCTTTTATCAAAACAGATAGCCATACAAACCTGTCAGGAAAACCTTATTGTTTCATCCTTAATAATTTGCCGCATTATACAAAAATAATGCAGGGAATTGCTTGTATCATAAAAATCTTTTTGGTAAAGCGTTTTACCAATATGGATAAAATTATGTCCCTTGTTCGGGACGATATGATTTGCTAAAACGTTTTATCATTTAGCTTAATTGTATAATATCACGGATTTCAAAGACTGTCAACTTATTTTTTTTGATTTCTCGGATAATAATTCACAAAAAATTTATCAATATTTTGTGCATATTGTATAATAGAACTTATATAAATACGATATGATAAGGAACATAAGGACAGCTTATCAAAGTATCCCGAATGAAAGGTGCGTATGCTAAACCTTTTACAGAACAGCGAAAAGATAATGCCGAAATAGTGGAAAGACGAAATACAGTCTTTGCAATCTGAATATAACAGTATCGGTAAGGAACAGACCAAGAC
>CAMWUU010000295.1 GCA_947177515.1 uncultured Lachnospiraceae bacterium | reverse complement strand
CCCATGCGCGCAAACAGCCGGTCAAGACCGACCCAGACCCGCTTTTTGTGCACTTTTGGCACCTGCGCAATCACACGAAGGCCAAAACGGTTTTTCAACTCTTTTGCGTCCTGGAGTTTTTCTGACATAATATAGTGGAAAGCAATAAAAACTGCGGCAAGCACTGCGCCGATTAAGAATCCAAGTATCATTTTTTTTACAGAATCCTTTACCACTGCTTTTGTAGTAAAATCCTTCCCCGGCTCCGGGGTTGCCCCCCACTCCAGGTATTCCTCCGCCTTCTCCTGAAGCCTTATGCTCAGTTCCGAAACATACTGGAGATTATTTTTCTGCCATGTATCCAGTTCCAGGTTCACCGCTTCATATACTGACTGGTTTACAGAATTTAACTCGTGCTCCCCGATGGCTGTAATGATTCCCGGCTGTTTGGCCAGAATCCCTTCCAGCGCGTAGGTGAGGATTTCCTCACAGCTTTGCGCATCCTCCCCCCGCACACTAAGCATTACCATCCGGTTGTCATAATCCGCGGAAATGGAAAGAATTTCCTTTAAGTAGCGCAATTCCATGGGCTGGGACAGGTGTTCCAGGATATACTGGTACATATCGCCATTCAGCATATAAGTAATATAGGAGCGTAAGATCCGGTTTGATAAATCAATATTCTGATAGGTTAGTTCCGGCACAATCTGGTAATCTGTCGCCACGTACAACTGCAGCGAGGCGTTAAACTCGCGGTATGGGTTGATTTTCATCAGGATGGAACTGGCGTTGTATGTTTCCCGCTCTGTGCGCGTTTCCTCCAGGTTTGTAATTTCGCGCTGTAAGGTTTCGCCCCTTGCGTAAAACGCAGTCCACTCGCGGGTATAGTTTTCTTCCGCTGCTTTAATGTATTCGGGGTCGGATATTTTGATTTTCTTAAGGGCAAAGTTCCCTGCGCCGACTAAAATAGAAACTACCAGCGCAGCCACAAAGATTTTCCGCCAGTCGCGGAATATACGGTAAATTACCTTCCCCAAGCTGATTTCCTGTTCATAATTTTGTTCGTTCATTCTTTTCCTCCATGCTACGGTTTCTATCTATTGTTTCAGAGGAGTAACTCTTACAGTACCTCCAACATCCGCTTATTTTGCGTTTCCATCATCTCTCCCTCTCAATTTTCCCATTCCCAGCATGGTATACGATATCACACTCTTTTATCGTCGTGAGTCGATGTGCAATAATTACCATAGTCTTCTTCCCATGCAGGGCATTCACTGACTGCATAATCGCCTCCTCCGTCCCATTGTCAAGCGCGGAAGTTGCCTCGTCAAAAATCACGATATCCGGATTTGTAAACAATGCCCTTGCAATCCCGATACGCTGTCTTTGCCCACCAGATAACCGCACACCACGCTCTCCAATTGCTGTATCGATACCATCTGGTAGACTGCGCACAAAATCTGCCAATTGCGCCTCCTCAATCGCCGCCCAGACCTTTTTATCCGTATTTTCATTTGTCCAGTGAACTTCTTTGCCACCCTGTTCCTCCCTATGACCAAACATAACATTTTCACGTATCGTATCATCCAGCATAAAAATCATCTGCGGAATATAGCCTATATGTGTTAACCACCCCTGCATGTTCCCCGTAATATCCACACCATCCACCAAGACCTTCCCTGCCTGCGGTTTTAAGAGTCCAAGCAGGATATCCACCACGGTTGTCTTCCCCGCACCGGATGCCCCGATAATACCAACCGAACTTCCAACAGGAATCACCATATCCGCATGATCAAAAATCTTCCTTTCTCCGCCGGGATAGGTATAATCGATCCCCGAAAGGCAGATCTCCTTTTTCATCTGTAATTCAGGAATATCGCCCCTTTCCTTCCCTGTTCCTTCCTCCAATACACCAAGGTTCTTAAGCATGTTATTCAATGCTGGCTCATAAAATGTTGCCTGTGTGATCCCCCCTATAATCCGGTTTGCCGAAGGCAGGAGTTTCATCGCTGCCATCACAAATGCCGATAAGGAAGGAATCAGGGAATCCAACTGATATCCATTTGCAATCATAACCCCAAACACAAGCATCATCGAACAGATCGAAACCAGTTCGATCAGATTGCGCGGAACATTCTGCAAGGTACTATTCCAGCGTGCCGCCCCCACTAACCGCTTCCCATAACGAACAAAATTATCGTAAAAAAAATCCTCTGTCCGCGTAACCTTTACTTCCTTGATCCCGGAAATCGACTGCAAAAGCCATTTATTCATCTCCGCATATGCCCTCTGGTAAGCCTCCCCTTCCCTGCGTAAAAGCGGTCGGATTCCCCTAGAGATTAATACCATCACAAGCAGGAGCATCACTGCAACAAAAGTTGTCATAAGTGGATTAATCACAAAAATCGTGACCACAACTGCCACCGCAACAATCGTTTCTGTTACAACCCCCATAATAGTCATAAGCATATTAAAAGAATTTGCCGCGTCCTCCTGCACGATCCGTACAATCTCCCCCGATTGTGCGGCAAGGAAATATTCATAAGGTCGACTTAAATATGCCCGCAACAATTTTTCCTGTGTCATAAAACGGTTATTAAAAACAAACCGATATTGTATAAAATATTCAAATGTCAGATACACTGCTTTTACCACATAGATAATCAAAAGCGCAACAATACAAAAAAATACAAAACCAATATGGCTCTCTATCCCAAACACTTTGCATATCCATGCACAAACTGCGTTATTTGTTATGATATCTGAATCCATAACTGCGCCCACAAGCGGGAGCATCATGGACACTCCCAAAACTTCAAAGCAAGCCCCAACCAACATCATAAAAAACAGGATCACAACCCGGTTCCTTTGATGCTGGTTCAACAGCTTGTAGAATTTTTTTAATATCCTTACCATCTCAAATCCCCTGAAAATTATGTGAACTCCCCATTGTCTGAAAACCAGTGGGATTGCGGCAGCCATTTTTTCAAACAGCGTATAATACAGCATCCATGGCATTTGGCCAATACTTTCTAAAATATAGTTTATAATCCGCATTAAGGCTTTTTATGTACTGTGGAATCGTCACCAAGTCCTCAACACGGTGGTAAACACATATGGCAAGCTTCGGTTTACAACGCCTGATCGTTTGTTCTGCTCCCTTCAATGCCATAAGTTCAGATCCTTCAATATCCATCTTGATAAATGTGACCATCCCCCCCTTTATAGCTTCATCTATACTTGTTATCTCAATTTCCACACCTTCATCTGAAATGTGGGAACCTGCTGTTCCTTCCGCAACGAACCGCATAACCCCAGTATGGTCATAAACCCCTTTCGTAATGACTTTGACATTATCATACCCCTTCAGGTTCTTGCCCATATCAAGGACATTTCGGGGATCTGCCTCAAAAGCATAGATTTTGCTGTAAGAATCGATCCCGTTGCGTTTTAGGTTCTCCACAAACCCAACCACCGTGTCACCGTTATATGCACCACAATCAACATAAACTTCATTCCCGGAAAACCTTATCACATCCCTGTCAAAAAATGCTGCGCCGTCCGAACATGGCTTTCTGTAAATCCCGGTAAGCTTCTGTTCTATAAAATCATCCAACGCCCGTTTTGAATCCCTGTCACACAATTCATTCCTGAGTTTTTCCAGTATCTGTCTATTTTCCTTATAAAAACTTTCATACGCCCTATGATTTCCTGGAAGAGCCAGGTACGCTGGAAAATCTAGTAAATATATTTTAGTGTCCGGTCTGGATGCTACAAGAGAACAAAGTTTATTTTCCCACTCAACTGACAAATACGAAAAAGCAAGGACGATATTACACGGATTTTTGGTGATGTAATCGTTTAAAATGTAAACAGGTTTCCCGTTATGGATAGATTCCCTGTAATATTCCTGATCAACCGCATAACCAGCAACAACAATACCGTTTTCCTCAAGATATGCATCAACCATAACCGACAGCGCACCCGATCCATACAATATTGTTGGATGATTTGATATCTTAAGTTCCCCGACCATCTTTTCAAACAAATTCATATAACTTTCCCTCCTATCGTGCTACACAACATCTAAACAGCATAGATTACAGCCTCCATAGCATTTGGCCAATACTTTCTAAAGTACAGTTTATAATCCGGATTAAGGCTTTTTATGTACTGTGGAATCGCCACCAAATCCTCAACACGGTGGTAAACACATATGGCAAGTTTTGGCTTACAGCGCCTGATCGTTTGTTCTGCCCCCTTCAATGCCATAAGTTCAGATCCTTCAATATCCATCTTGATAAATGTGACCATCCCCCCCTTTATAGCTTCATCTATACTTGTTATCTCAATTTCCACACCTTCATCTGAAATGTGGGAACCAGATGTCCCTTCCGCAGCGAACCGCATAACCCCAGTATGGTCATAAACGCCTTTTGCAATGACCTTGACATTATCATATCCCTTCAGGTTCTTGCCCATATCAAAGACATTTTGGAGATCTGCCTCAAAAGCATATATTTTCCTGTAAGAGTCAATCCCGTTGCATTTCAGGTTCTCCACAAACCCAACCACTGTGTCACCGTTATATGCGCCGCAATCAACATAAACTTCATTCTCGGAAAACTTTATCACATCCCCGTCAAAAAATTGAGATCTATCTGAACATGGTTTCCTATAAATCCCAGTAAGTTTCTGTTCTATAAAATCATCCAATGCCTTTTTTGAATCTTCATCACACAATTCATCCCTGAGTTTTTCCAGAATTTTTCTATTCTCCTTATAAAAACTTTCATATGCCCGGTGGTTCCCTGGTAGGGACAGA
>CAMWUU010000294.1 GCA_947177515.1 uncultured Lachnospiraceae bacterium | reverse complement strand
GTTTATAAGCATATGGATATAATACTTTCGTTCCCGCAACAGTCAAAAATCCCCGTCCATCGCAATACGGATCATTCCTTTCGGAAATAATTATTTTCTTATGTAACCCTGACAATGAAAACAGTGTTATAATATTAATTCTTGCAACAAACGATACAATAACATCGGGATCAATCATTTTTACTGTCTTACGGATTCCTTTTAACCAGCGCGGCAAAGTCCTTATGCGTGATCTTCTACGCATGGTCAAATCAATAATCCTTATTTTTTCATCTAATGGATAGGCGACCTCTTTGCTTAGCATTAAAAGGATCGCTACATCCCATCCCTGTTCGGAATAATGGTTTGCTAAAATTGAAATAACGCGCTCCGCCCCTCCGCATCCCATACCCCCACTGATAAATAATATTTTATTCCCCATATCCTGTTTCCCTCTTGTAAAATTCATATATTTCCTGCATCTTTCCCATTACTTCCTCTTCCGAAAATAATTGAATCCTATCCCATTCCCACTTTTGTATCAGCTCCTTATCCGGTTCACTCCCGATACATTCCCTTATCTTTTCCGCCCATACTTTGGCTCCTTTTTTAGGTACCAAATATGATTCCATCCCTTCCCCGAATAAATCCCGGTTCCCTCTAATATCGCCGGCAAGGCATATCAAACCGCTCGCCATCGCTTCCATCAGACTCACATTCAACCCCTCCCGCAGACTTGGCAGACAATAAAGATCCACCAACTTCATAATATCAGCAATATCACTCCGAAACCCCAGTAAATGGATTTGTCCTTCAATCCCCAGTTTCCCCGTCAGTTCCCAGAGTTCCTTTTTTAATTCTCCCTGCCCTGCAATCACATAATGGACGGATGGAATTCCTAATTTGGCAATTGCTTTTATAACAGTACTATGGTTTTTATTTTTATTTAATTCTCCGACTGAAAGAATCAGCGTGCTTCCCGCGTCAATCTTTAATTCTTTTGCAAAATTCTGACGTTTTAATATTTTCCTAAGTCCATTATATTCCCCGATATCACAACAAGATATATTTATTTGTGTATTTACAAATGTCAAATCAGATGATAACAAGTGTTTATAATTCGCCCTCGTTTCCTTCTTTCTGTCTTTCCTAAATTCTTTGCGTTTTTTCTCTCCAACACATCTCTTTAGACAGTCCACTAAGCTTCCCACACTATCCGCATCAAACATAGCTCTCCCATTTCGCACAAGTTCTACATTCCCACGGATTTTAGAACAAATAACTGGAGTTTCACAGGCAATTGCCTCCATCAAGGCAACAGGAAGTCCCTCCTGTTTTGATGGAAATACAAATAAATCCGCCGCCTGGCACAATTCTGAAATATCCGTCCTGTAACCTAAAAGTGATATCTTATCTTCCAACCCATAGTTCTTTATAAGCGTAGTAAGATGTTCCTGCAATCCTCCCTGTCCAACAATATAATATTTTAGTTTAGGGTTATTAAACTCCTTCAATGCCCGAATAACTATTTCATGGTTCTCTCGCTCACTTAACTCTCCCACCGAAAGCAACATAATATCATGATCTGAAACCCCAAGGCTTTCCCTTTTCACTTTCGTATCAACCAGCCTCGAATTAAATTTTTCCACGTCCACCCCAACCCCTGGCACATATTCTGTCCTCCCTGCATGGAATTTCTTTTTCGCCCGCTGGTAGTCCTCTCTGTTAATCGTAATCAGACAGTCCGTCCATCTTGATAAAAATTTTTCCACTGGATAATAAAGCAGCCAGTTTTTTAATGGTGCTCCCTTAAAGAAATGGAAGCCGTGTGCGGTATAAAGAATTCTGGTTTTTGTCCGGTGTGCTACAATTCTTGCTATGGCCGCCGCAATCGGGGTATGGCAATGAATAAATTCATACTTTCCTTTTTCCACAATGGCTTTTAACTGCCTGTACGCCTTAACATGTTCTATAATCTTTGCTGCGTTCCTTGTAAAATCAACCTGGTGAACCAAAACCTTCTTCGCATTCAACTGCCTATTACATTCTATCCAGTCCGTTTTTGACCACATTTCATCTTCATAACAATTAAATGCCACCTCTACCTGGTAACCCATTTTCTGAAGGATCTGGATATTGGGTATATTAAAATGTTTTATCATAACTGGTACACACGCTACCATCAAAACTTTTTTCTTCATTTACCAACCTTCCTTCTAATCTTCCTCCATGCCTGCTGCAATCTCTTTTCGTGCTACCATATTCTGTTCTGTTGCTGCGATATTTTCTTTTGATTCTTTTATCCCGGTTCCTTCAAGTCCCGCAGTTACCTGCCCTTTCGCAATCCCTTCCGTGCTCTCCGCCATAAACAGCACCCTTACTGTTGCAAACATAATCCTCAGATCTTCCATAATACTTGGTTTCGCAATATACATTAAATCAAGCTGCAATTTATCATATGGGATTGTGTTATATTTCCCGTAGACCTGCGCATACCCTGTAAGCCCCGCCTTGGCCTGGAGCCGCAACCGGAATTCCGGTATCTCCTTCTCGTACTGCGCTGCAATCTCCGGACGCTCCGGTCTTGGACCTACAATGGTCATTGTCCCCGACAAAATACAAAAAAGCTGCGGTAATTCATCTAAGCGCAGCTTCCTTATCAGCCTGCCAACAGGCGTGACCCGATCATCATCCGCCCCAGTGGACAGCCTTGCAACCCCATCTTTCTCCGCATCCACCCGCATACTGCGGAATTTTAAAATATTAAATTCCTTTCCATCCTTTGTCAGGCGCTTTTGACGGTAAAAAACAGGCCCGCCATCCCCAAGCTTTACCGCGAGCGCGGTAAGCAGTAAGAGCGGGGAAAGAATGCACAGTGCTGCTCCTGAAAATACCAGATCCATCACACGCTTGCCAAAAAGATACCCGGGCGACGGGTTATAACGCCCCACCTCAAGCATGGGCAGGTGGCATATGTAGCGCTGTGATGCCCCACTCATAATGACATCCCCAATTCTTGGAATCACATACACATTAATACCTGAAGCGATACAGTATTTCAGGATAATATTGCGGTCGCGGCTATGGATGCCACTTAAAAAAACCGTGTCCATGCCCTGCAGCATATCGATATCCTTAAGACAGTCCTTTATATGCGTTGTCACCAGAATATCAAATTTCCTTTCTAAGCCGTACTCGCGCAACAGTCCGTCAAGCCCTGCGCGCATATCGTAGACCACCACTGTCCTTTTGGGTGGGAAAGTGGCAAAATACCAGCGGTTTGCTAAGGCGAACCAGCAGGCCGCCAGGGCAATCTGACAAATAAAGGCCACAAGCAGCGGCAATGGGTTCGGCAGGTATTTTGTCAGGAGCCAAATCACGATATACATAATAAAATCGGAAACTGCTGCCGCAAGCGCCTGACTGTACACCATCTCCGAAATCCGGTTCCACGACACAAGAAAGCCGTTGTAGATATTCCCATAAAAAATATACAGGATCAAAAACAGCACAATTACCACCCAGTTTCCTTTCTGGAAAAATGGCGCTACTGTACGGGTCGCATAATATGCGTACCAGACAACCACAAAAGGTACTGCCAACAAAACAGCATCTAGGGCTTTGACGATCTTCAAAATCAAATCCCGCTTCATATCCGCCATACGATTCCTCCTCTTCGTTTTCTGTAAAATTCTTCTGTCATTTTATAAGGTCGTCGTTGTGCACACGAACATAAACCCTGCCGTAACATTCCTCACAGAGTTGTCCGGCTGCCTCGACATAATATTTTCTTTCCCCAATCGGTGACTCTCTTAAAACTTCCGTTTGCCTGCCACAAAGCACACACCGCTCCCATACTGTTTCCCTGTCCACAAAATCCACTTTTCTCCCTTTAGATAACACGTTAATCCCTCTTTTCTTCTTAATGATGAAAGCGCTGTTCTTACTGCCAATTCCCTATGATTAACTAAAAAAATGAACATACCCTAAAATAGGAAATACCTTATTCTAGGGTATTTCCTATTTTAGGGTATGCTTCGCCACTCCATCAGATATGTACAAAAGCCTTTCCCCATCAGCTTCTTTTCACATATCCCACAGTTTCGCTTCCTTTGTCCGATTCCCTTTCAGAATGCGGCAACGCGACAATTCTTTCTGGGTATCTTTTTTAAGTCCCTTTCTCCAACTTACGTCTTCCCGTATTTCTTCTCTTCCTACCGTCGATTTTTTCTAACTATAAGTCGAGAGTTCTTCCTGCCTGTTACCTTTTTCCACACGTCTTCCCTGCCCTGCATTCCACACCATACCAAGCTCCTCAAGCTGCTGTATCCGCATCTGTGCCAACCGTTTTTCGGTACTTGCCCTGTATGCAGAACGCTGGTTTGAAATCCACTTCCCAAGCCGATACCCATCTGGACAGACATAGGCATTTGGCACATTCAAATTCCCCTTCTGCTTAAAATACTCCTTTGCATGGGAAAAGCCGGCATCCCAGGCATTAGGAATCTCCCATACCATCCCAATCCCGTTTAGCATACTTACCTGCCAACCAGAAAGTTTTCCTTTCCTAAACCCTTCCCTCTGACGCTGCAGCCAGAGTCCGAGATTTTTTCCGTTCCTAGCCATATACTGCTTTGGGATGGATAAATTACCATATTTTTGATAAAATTCCTCCGCCTCCCCATACTGTTGCCTCCAGGCTAGTTCCGCCTGCGATACACCAGGTTTTACGCCAAGTGAAAGTAATTTTTCCTTTTGCTCCTTTGTAAGTGGCTTATGTGCATCCTCCGAAAACCTAGTTTTTTGTTCCCTTAACCAGCGCTCAAGCCAGACTCCCCCTACC
>CAMWUU010000293.1 GCA_947177515.1 uncultured Lachnospiraceae bacterium | reverse complement strand
AACCTGCACCAGTCCGTAATGAAAGTGCGCATGGTGCCGATTGAGAGCGTTGTGAACCGCTTCCCGCGTATGATCCGTGACCTGAGCAAGAAGCTTGGCAAGAAAATGGATTTGTATATGACCGGTGAAGATACGGAACTTGACCGTACTGTAATCGATGAGATCGGAGATCCTCTGATGCATCTTTTGCGTAATGCAGCCGATCATGGGCTTGAAGCGAACGAGGAACGTGTCCGCCTAGGCAAGCAGGAAGTTGGCTCCATCTTCTTAGATGCCTACCAGGAAGGCAATAATGTTGTGATCGAGGTGCGCGATGACGGTGCGGGCATCAATGTGGAGAAGGTGAAGCAGAAAGCGATCACAAAGGGAACGATTACTGAGGAGCAGGCAGAGATGATGAGCGACAAGGAAATCATCGATCTTTTGTTCCGTCCAAGTTTCTCAACAGCCGAAGTAATTTCGGATGTTTCCGGGCGTGGTGTCGGTCTTGATGTGGTAAAAACAAAGATTGAGGCTTTGGGCGGCAGCATTGAGATACGGACGACCTTAGGGGAGGGCAGTAATTTTATTATCCGCCTTCCGCTCACCCTTGCGATTATACAGACGCTTATGGTGGAAGTTGGCAATGAAAAGTACGCGATCCCGCTTGGCAGCATTGAAACAATAGAAGATATTGCACTGGATGATGTGAAATATGTGCAGAATAAGGAAGTTATTAACCTGCGGTCCTCCGTTATCCCGCTGATCCGCCTTGACAAAATACTTGATGTGGAGCCTACGGGTGAGGAGCCGGTCAGCCTTACAGTTGTTATTGTCAAGAAGGGTGACAAACTGGCTGGTCTGGTTGTGGATAACCTGATTGGGCAGCTTGAGATCGTAATCAAGTCCATCGGAAAATATATTAACAACAGCAAGTTAATCAGCGGTGCTACGATACTAGGCGACGGCGAGATTGCGTTGATCCTTGATGTCAACGTATTAGTATAGGGAGGGGCAAGGCATGGATGAGAAAAAAATCGAGGAACTGGAAAGCAAACAGTATATCGTTGTTAAACTTGGCAGCGAACAGTATGGGATTGATATCCAGTATGTAGATAATATTGTGAGGATGCAGAGGGTGACGAGGGTACCAAAGGCGCAGCCGTATTTTAAGGGAGTTATCAATATCCGCGGCGAGGTTATCCCGGTTATGAGCCTGCGCCTGAAATTCGGTCTTGAGCCGGACGAATTCAAGAACGCCACGAGGATCCTTATTATAAAGATAGAGCCGCAGGCGGCGGTTGGCATGATTGTGGATGAGGTCAAGGAAGTCATCACATTGAGCGAGGAGAATATCGACCGTGTGACAGGCGGAAATGATGAGAGAAGCGCCTATCTTGTTGGTGTCGGGAAACAGCCGGATGGTTTGGTATCGCTGTTGAATGTCCCGGCTGTCGTTGTGGAGAAGGATGGCACAGTGTAAAAACATAAGGGTTGCCGCAGGAAATGCGGCAACCCTCATATGGCTTTTTTATGTGGGGCATAAAAAAGCCATATATGGTATATGTCTTGTGCAGGTGCCGGAAATCCCGGTGCCAGGGTAAGACTGGACAACAGAAAGGGCTTGGTGTAGTAGTATGGCAGAGGTAAAACTTGATGAAATGAATCATATGCAGTTTGACGTACTGCGCGAGATTGGCAATATCGGAGCTGGGAATGCAACGACAGCCCTGTCGCAGATGCTTTCCGCAAAGATTGATATGAAGGTGCCAAAAATTGACCTTTTGGAATTTAAGGAGCTGGGGGAACTGATTGGAGGAGCCGAGAATATTGTAGTGGGTATCCTTCTGACATTGCAGGATGATATTGAAGGCATGATGATGTTCCTTGTGGAAAAGAAAGCCGCCAAAAGCATGGTAAAACTTCTGATGGGTGGTTTTGGCAGTGGGGATGACGAGGAATTTTCCGAGATGGAACTCTCCGCAATGCAGGAGATTGGAAATATCATTGCTGGGGCATATCTTTCCTCCCTGTCAGCACTGACGAATATGAAAATCACCTCAAGTGTGCCATATATGGCAATTGATATGGCCGGGGCAATCCTGAGTGTGCCTGCAATTGAGTTTGGAAAGATTAGCGATAAGGCATTATTGATAGAAACAGAATTCGGAGATGTAGGTAACGAAGTAAACGGCTATTTTATCCTGATCCCAACCTTGGAATCCTATGGTCAGATACTTACCTCTCTGGGATTGTAGGAGAGCATATGGGAACGATGGTAAAAGTGGGGATGGCGGATTTGAATGTCTGCCTGCCGCCGGATTCAATCACAACACTGGGACTTGGTTCCTGTGTTGGCATCGTACTGTATGATCCGGCGAAGAAGATATCCGGCATGGCACATGTAATGTTGCCGGACAGTTCAAGAATCAGAAATAATGAAAATGTTGCGAAGTTTGCCGATACGGGGATCCAGGAACTTTATAACCGGGTGATAAAACTTGGGGCGAACCGCAGCGCACTGATTGCCAAGATTGCAGGGGGTGCACAGATGTTTGCGTTTAATTCCAACAATGAGATGCTTAAGGTTGGGATACGCAATGTGGAAGCTGTAAAAAATAAGCTGGCTTCCCTGCACATCCCGATCGTGGCGGAGGATACGGGGTTAAACTACGGGCGTACCATTGAATTTTATCCGGAAAACGGCTCGCTGCTTGTAAAATCGGTTGGGAAACCGGTTAAGACACTGTAGTGCGGGGATGGGAAGGAAAAGGTAGATGGAAAAGAATCACAATATATCGGCATTGATTACACTAATCGCGGGGGCGGTTGGCGTACTATGCTGTCTGTTAAACCAGGTGCCGATCTTAAGTACATTAGAGTATGTGCTTATTATACTAATTATCTTTCTGGTCATAGGAAGAATTGCGGAGCATATTATTTTTAAGATCAATGAAACCGCCCATATGGCTGCTATCCAGGCAGAGGAAGAGGCAAGGCAGATAGCCTTAAGGGAGCAGGAGGCATTGGAAGCCGCAATGGCAGATGGTACAGGGGACGGGGAGGAAGTCACGGACGACGAAAACGAGGAAGAACCTGAGGCAGAATAAGCCGTGTAAGGCAATTTCGTTTGAAGCGGGGTAAGGTGGAAGATGGACACAGATGCAAAACAGAAGTTATGGGAAGAATACAGCGCAAAGCGGAGTGCCGCACTGAGGGAGCAGCTCATTTTGGAATATGTGGGACTTGTGAAAATTGTTGCGGGAAAGCTTAGCATGTATCTGGGCTATAATGTGGAATATGATGACCTTGTCGGCTATGGGACTTTTGGTTTGATCGACGCGATTGATAAATTTGACTACGATAAAGGCGTGAAGTTTGAAACCTATGCTTCGCTGCGCATCCGGGGGGCAATCCTTGACGAGGTACGTAAAATGGACTGGATCCCCAGGTCACTCAGGCAAAAGCAGAAGCAGCTAGATGCCGTGTACCAGAAAATAGAAGCAAAAACAGGGCGGATGGCAACAGAAGAAGAAGTGGCAGAGGCGCTGGGGATTACGTCCGATGAACTTACCAACCTACAGGCGCAGGCGCAGGTCGGTGCCCTGCTCTCGCTGGATGAATGTATGGAAACGGGGGAACCACATCTGGATGATACCCAGGCGAGTGAGGATTATGTGCAGCCAGAACGTATTATGGAACGCAAGGAACTTAAAGAAATCCTTACGCGCACATTGAAGGAATTGACGGAAAAAGAACAGAAAGTTATATTTTTGTACTATTTTGAGGAACTGACCTTAAAGGAGATCAGTGCGGTTCTCGAGGTGACGGAGTCACGGATTTCGCAGTTGCATACAAGGGCACTGCAGAAAATGAGAGCCAGGCTTGGCGGCAACATGGATTTATTTTTTGGATAGAGGAGGGATTAGGTGTCGAACAAAAATGCATATTTTCAACTTCAGTCGCGCTCGGACGGTACCTATCTGCTGCTGTACCCGGGCAGTGAACAAAACAAGTTGGTTTTTCGGGAGATTGATGAATATCTGCGGGTGAAGCAGATTGAATATAATAAAGAAGCCCTGTTGCGAGCGGTTTCCGGTTTTTCGGAGGCAACAAGTGTAAAGCTTACCGGAAAGCCCCATATGAAAGAGAAAGAGTATCTTTATGTCCAGATTTCGGAGGATAAAAGGAAGGCTATCGCCCGTTTTTATCCGCCGATGGAAAACGGTGCCCTGCTGACAAAAGCGGAGATTATAAGTGAGCTGGTGCGCACGGGGATAAAATTTGGCGCGAAAGAAAAGGTGATTGACCTATTTCTTGAAAATAGACAATATTGTTATACCTACCTGATCGCGGAGGCGATGCCGCAGGTGGACGGGAAGAACGCAGTGTTTACGTACCATTTCAATACGGATCTCTCCCGCAAGCCAAAACTAAATGCGGACGGCAGTGTGGATTTCCATCAGCTTGAAACAATCTGCCCGGTAAGGGAGGGGGATAAGCTGCTCACACTGACACCGGCGGTTATGGGAAAACCGGGGATTGATGTTACGGGTCGTCCAATTGCCCCTGCCACAGTGAAAAAAGTTACACTGCGCCCGGAAAAAAATACATGCCTGTCAGAGGATGGGCTTGAAATGTATACCACGGTCGATGGCCTGGTTTCCCTGATCGGGGGAAAAATATTTGTTTCCAATATTTATGATGTCCCGGCGGATGTCGATACTTCGACCGGGGATATCAAATTTCCGGGGAGTGTTATTGTACACGGAAATGTTATTACAGGCTTCTCCGTCGAGGCGGAAGGAGATATTATTGTAGATGGTGTGGTTGAGGGCGCTTCGTTGAAAGCTGGAGGAC
>CAMWUU010000292.1 GCA_947177515.1 uncultured Lachnospiraceae bacterium | reverse complement strand
CCATTACAATGAACGAGAATATGAAGACAGCGCTCTCAAAGAATTTAAGGGCACTTAAAAAGCCATATTTCGGGCGGATTGATGTGGTGGAACTTGCCGGGGGTGACATGAAGGGGGATGATATCCCATCAAAGGATAGCGGAAAAAAATATGCCGGGACTGGTGTGGGTGGTGATAAAGCAGCCCTGTTGCAGGGGGAAAATGATACAGCGGCAGACGACAGGGAACTTGTTCCATCAAGGAACCGCACGGAGGTCTTCTATCTTGGAAAGGGCGGCGTAATGAAAGATCGGACGCATATCCTAGTCGTGGACTGGCGCGCGCCGATTGCAAACGTATACTATGAAAATGGTCTTGGTGAGTGCAGTTACCTTGCGCCGGCCGGAAGGAAATATACCATTGATCTAAGGAGGAAGAGGACGTACGAGATTGAAAAGGAGCGGTTGATTGATTATTATGATTCTGAGGTGGTGGCAAATGATGAACTGCTGACAAAATATCTTGCGAAAAACAAGGAGGCGGTATTAGGGGAGATAATTGCAACCATCCAGAAGGAACAAAATGACATTATCCGTAAATCGCCGTACCGCAGCATGATTGTGCAGGGCGTAGCGGGGAGCGGAAAGACTACGGTCGCAATGCACCGGATTTCTTATATCCTTTATAATTACACAAAGGATTTCAAGCCAGAAGATTTTTATATTATTGGCAGCAACCGGATTTTGCTTAATTATATTACGGGCGTGCTGCCGGAACTTGATGTGTACGGTGTGAAGCAGATGACGATGGAACAGTTGTTTGTCCGCCTGCTGTATGAGGACTGGGACGAGAAGAAATTTGAGATTATCTCCCTTGAAGAAAGTGCGGGAAGGATTGTAAAAGCAGGAAAAGCCAAAGATGCAAAAGCTGCGGAATGTATGATCCGCCGCAAGGGGACAAAAGAATGGCTTGTGGAATTAACGGCGTACTGTGAAGCGCTTGAGGATGCAATGATTCCGCAGGAAGATATCTATTTAAAGGATGAAATATTGTTTTCTAGGGAGCAGATCAACCGTTACCGCGCAAGCAATTCCATTTTGTCCATCCAGACAAAGATTGACGGACTGAATGAGCGCACGCTGGTAAAGCTGCGCAATGAACTGACAGGACATGATTTAATTTACACGCCGGAGGAACGTAAAGCACTGATTAAGAGTTTTACCAGGCGGTTTGGGTCAAAAAAATGGAAAAAACCGATTTTTGAGATTTATGACGAGTTTTGTTTGGCGCAGGGAATGCCATACCAGAGAACGGCGGTTAAAGACTTGGAAACGGCGGCTTCCTGTTTGTTTTTTGAGGAAAAAGAAGGACGAAATAAGAGTGGGGAAGCAAAAAAAGCGGTGGGGGCAGGCGCAGCAAAAATCAGCGGGCAAAAAAATACGAAAAAGGGAAAGCGGGAAATCATTGGCTACGATGTGTATGATCTTGCGTCGCTTGCCTATATTTACAAGCGCTGCAAGGAAACCGAGCTTATCCGTGAGGCGCACCATATTGTGGTGGATGAGGCGCAGGACTTTGGTCTGATGGCCTATGGGGTATTGCGTTATTGCATCCCTGCCTGTTCCTTTACGATTATGGGCGATGTATCGCAGAATATTCATTTTGGTTTCGGATTAAATGATTGGGAGGAATTAAAAAAGCTGGTGCTTTGCGATCCGAAGGATACTTTTGCAGTGCTTTCAAAAAGTTACAGAAACACCGTTGAAATCTCGGATTTTGCACAAAACATCCTGCGTCATGGCTCCTTTGCGGGTTATCCGATTGAGCCAATTATCAGGCATGGAAGGGACGTAAAGGTAAGGGAATGTGCCTGCCATGAACAGGCGCTGTGTGAAGCGGTAAACATTCTTTCCGGATGGCAGCAGGAAGGGCTTGATACCATTGCGGTAATCTGCCGGGATGAAAAAGGGGCGGCACAGGTTGCGGCGGAACTTAGCAGCAGGATAAAAATTGAGGAAAGCGATTTAAACCTGGCCGAATTTAGGCAGGGGATTATGGTGCTTCCCGTTAGTTACACAAAGGGGCTTGAGTTTGATGCAGTGCTCTTACTTGAGCCGACTGCGGCGCAGTACCCGCAGGATGATGGGCACGCAAAACTTTTGTATGTTGCGGCAACCAGGGCATTGCATGAACTCGCGGTGTTGCATACGGGGGATGTGACAGCGTTGCTTTCCAAAAAGGTCTGAAGCGAAGAAAGGAGCAATGGATTTTTGGACCCCTAAAGCGCAAAAAATAGGTGAAATCCTGCAATAAATAGGGAGAAAACATTAGCGGCCTTATGGTATGATTATCCTGACAGTTAGAAAAGCCTGTATAGGGCTTTTTATGGGGGATAACATAGGAGGTAGCTTATGAAGAAAAGGTGTATTGCAGGGTTTTTGGCAGGGATGGTAATGTTCTTCCTTGCTGCCTGCGGGAGTGAAAAGGGGGCTGCGGAGCCAACGGCAGCAGTGACGCAGGCAGAAGATTTTAGGGAGCCAACCAAGGAAGTGGGAGGAGGGGATGGGGTGGAACCGATGAAGGAAGCCGGGGAAGCAGACCCTAAAGCCAGTCCGACAAAAGCAGAAATAGAACCTACAACGGATGCTGTACCCACGAAGGAGGCAGATCCTACGGAAATCCCGGCCATCCAGTCGGTATTTTCGGAGCATGATATGAGGGTGGGGACATGCCTTACCACCCAGATGATTGATAAGAGTTTTCTTGCCGACCTGATCAAAAAGAATTTTAACAGTGTGACAATGGAAAATGCAATGAAGCCGGATTATATCCTTGATAAAGCGGCGAGTATTAAAGCGGGGGAGTTGGTGGTGGAATTTAATGCCGATATTGTAAAGATGCTTGACTGGGCTAGTGAAAATAATATGGCGGTGCGCGGTCATACGATTATCTGGCACAGCCAGACCCCAAAATGGATCTTCCATGAAAATTTTGACACGGATGCGCCGTTTGTAACCCGTGAGGTTATGCTTACCCGGATGGAAAATTATATCAGACAGGTGTTTGAAAAACTGGATGAATATGGTTACACCGACCTGTTCTATGCATATGATGTGGTTAATGAAGCCTGGATGGAAGATGGAAAGATCCGGGAGGAAATGAATTACTGGTATCAGATTATTGGGGAGGATTATCTTTGGCACGCATTTTACTATGCGGACAAGTATGCACCGGAAAGCATTGATCTATATTATAATGACTACAATGAACAGTTCAAGACCGAAGCACTTTTGAAATTTGTGGATACGTTGGTGGACGAGGAGGGCAATTATCTGATTGATGGCATTGGTTTACAGGCACATCTTTATACCGGCGATGACCTTAATACTTATTTTAACACTGTAGAACAGCTTGGCACGACGGGGCTTAAAATTGAACTGACGGAACTTGATGTGTCGCTTGGCACCTGGCAGAATAAGCTGACGGATACGGATGAAAATTTAAGGACGCAGGGTAAGTATTATTATGAACTGATCGGAGGATTGTTCAAATTGGCAGAGGAGGGCAAGATCCATATGGATGCCCTGACATTTTGGGGCTTTGCGGACGGGCTTTCCTGGCGCAAGGATGCAAGCCCGCTGCTGTATGATACGCTGTATCTGCCGAAATATGCGCTGTACGGCGCACTGCAAATAAAAGAGAAGGCAGGGTATGAATAGGCAGAAGGATAAAGTAAGGTACTTATTGCTGCAAAAAGATTAAACTGAGGCAAAAATATTGAGCCGGATAAAAACAGGGGCAGCCAGCGGAATTTCTATCCGTCGGCTGCTCCTGTTTTATATGGTTTTGTTTCAGTCCGTATCCTGGCTAAAAAGTGCCTCCCCATTTATGCAGGCACTTTCGTCTTCCTCCACGGGGATTATTATACAGCGTTTTCCGTCTATCATCTGTGTGGTGATCTGTTCCGCTTTCTTAGGTGCGACACGCAGGATAATCCCGCAGTCCGCATCCTCTGCATTCTGTACAAGGGCAAGTTCATTCTTTGTCTGCCCGAGTTCGTCCTTTAACTGCTGCACCTCTATCATTAGTTCTTCTTCACGGCGTTCGTGGGCTCCCGAGCTTAAGATTTTTTTGTCCACCAGCAGGTCGGCAACCGGTGGCTCGCTGGTAAATTTTTCCACATAGGATTGTCCGATGCGCTCAGCAATTTCTTCCGGCACTTTGCTTGAGGAGAGGACATCTCTTATTGCTTCCGGCGTAAGTACGATTGGTTCCGGTTCTTTTGATGGTTCGGTAAACAGGGCTTTTTCGTCCACCATCCCCTGCAAAGTTTCGTGGATGTCATACAGGACGCGCCCCCGCTTGCGCTCGTCAGGAACGGCACCTGAGATAATATCCGTAAACATGTTTTTCTTTTCTGTTGCGGTCTGGCGCGCCGGGCAGCCTAGGATGAATTCCATAAATTCGTCGTGGGGTTCTTTTGTGTCCCTGGTGTAGAACATAGTGGAGTGGACATCCGTGCTGCGTCCTGTAAAAGCAGGGAAGACAAACCCTGCGTCCGGTACGCCGACCACCCAGTCGCGCATACGCGGGCCGATGCGGTTTTCGGTTTCAATATAACCAAGAGCGGCTTTTGAGAGTGTTACAGGGCAGACGGCGGAAAGCAGGTATTCGTAAACTTCCTCGGACTCGTCTAAGGTGCGGTTGTCGCTGGTCTTTGCCATAACATCATATACATCATGGAAAAGGATAATCAGGTAATTGCCCGCGTAGTCGTAATTGTCGATGACAAGCTGGTAAAAAGTACGCGCGAGTTCGTCATTTTTTAATTTGCTTTCCCTTAAAGCCATAATAAACTGCTGTTTGCCGCCCGGTGCTTCTTCTTG
>CAMWUU010000291.1 GCA_947177515.1 uncultured Lachnospiraceae bacterium | reverse complement strand
GCTATGACTGGTGGGGTGAGGATGTATTGCAGCCGCCCGCATACCTTTACGCGGATGAATTATCCTACTTGCAGTCCGGCACCAACTTAAAAAACCCGCAGGATCTCTTTATCCGTGACGATGTGTTATATGTGGCAGATATGGACAATAACCGGGTTGTTGCACTCGATACCTCCGGGGCGCTGCTTTTTGAACTTGTTACCTTTGCATCGGATAAGAATGCGGAGGATACTTTTAAACAGCCGCAGGGCGTTTTCGTTACCGAGGATGGGCATTTGTATGTTGCGGATTCTGGCAATGGCCGTGTGGTGGAATTTTCGCCGCAGCAGGAATTTATCCGCGAGATTGGAAGACCTGTGACCGAGCTGATTACGGATGCGCAGAATTATGTGCCGACAAAGGTTGTTGTGGACGGCGCGGGAAGAATCTATGTGATTGCATACGGGATTAATATGGGGCTGGTGGAATTTGACCGAAACGGGGAATTCCAGGGTTTTATGGGAGCCACGCAGGTTTCCGTATCCATGTTTGAATATATCTGGAAGAATTACTTTTCCACCGACGCGCAGAAGCAGAGGATGGAAACCATTATCCCGACGGAGTACAGCAATATTTTTGTGGATCAGAGTAATTTTGTCTACGCGACAATTTCAAATCTCTCGGATGAGGATCATCTAAGTGGCGCGGATTCGGTAAGGCGCTTGAACCCGACGGGTACGGATGTATTAAGAAGGCTTGGAAATACAGATATTATTGGTGATCTGTACAGTGCGACGGACGATGCCGCATGGTCATCCTTTACGGATATTGCCGCGACGGAATATGGATGCTATTTTATCCTGGACAATTCCGGGGGCAAGATTTTCTGCTATGATTACGACGGCAATTCGCTCTTTATTTTCGGCGGCAAGGGAGGCCGGGCGGGGCTTACTAGAAACCCGGTTGCGCTGGCGCTAAATGATGACCAGTCAAAAATCTTTGTGCTTGACGCACAGCTTTGCAGTATTTTGGTCTACGAGATTACGGAGTACGGCGAGGCGCTTCTTGGTGCCCTCTCAGCCCACCATGCAGGAAATGAGCCGCTCTCGTATGAACTTTGGCAGGAAGTGCTCCTGCGCAACTCCAACAGTGAAGTCGCTTACATCGGCATTGGCAAGACCTATTTAAAAGAGGGGCGTTACAAGGAAGCGATGGAGTATTTCGAGCTTGGCAACAGCCGGAAATATTATACGAAGGCATTCCAGTTCTACCGCAAGGAACTGATGCAGAATAATTTCGGGAAATATATGGGGTTAATTGCCGGGGTTATTGTTCTTGCTCTGGTCTATGTGGTAGTTAAAAAAATAAAAAGATGGGTAGGTGAGGCGAAATGCAATATCTCAGAACGCTAAAATATGGGTTCCATGTTATTTTCCATCCCTTTGACGGCTTTTGGGATTTGAAAAAAGAACGCCGGGGTTCCGTTGCCGCTTCCCTTACCTTCGTTGTGCTGACGATCTTTATGCTTGTGGTGCAGAAGCAGAATACGGCGTTTTTGTTTAACACAAACCGCCTGGAAACCATTGATGTTATGGTGGATATTGTTTCGGTGGGGCTTATGTGTATTCTCTGGTGCATCTCGAACTGGTGTCTGACTTCGCTGATGGATGGCGAGGGAAAAATGCGGGATATTATTATATTTACCGGATATTCATTAATCCCGCTCTGGCTGGTTCAGTTTCCGCTTGTCGGTATGAGTCATTTGATTACAGTTGAGGAAGGAACCTTCTACTATGTATTTTCGACCATAAGTTATATCTGGACGGGGGCGCTGCTTTTGTTCGGAATGATGGTGACACACCAGTACTCGGTAAAGAAAACAATTTTGACAACAATTCTTACGATTATTGGGATGGCGATTTTGCTCTTTATTGGACTGCTTTTTTTCAGTGTAATTCAGCAGATTGTATCGTTTGTTGTGACGATCTACAAGGAAGTGCGGTTCCGATAAATGTGAAAGGGAACCAGGGGATGCAATGGAATTTTTGCAAGATGGGGATTGCTTTGCATAGAGAATGGCTATTCGGTACAGGTTTGGCTGTTCTGCAAGGGGACTTTCATGTGTAACAATATGGTCAGAATGTCGCTTTGGCGGCAGGAGGTGAAGGTGGAATATGAAGAAAAAGTGGTTAAAAAAAGCGGTGGCGCTTGTACTTGCTGCCTGCATCGCCCTCGCGCCCGGCGAGGGATATAATGGTGCAGGAGATAGTAAGGCACAGGCGGCAGAACAGGAAATTCCTTCCAATATGAAGCTTGTGGCACAGAATGAGGCGCTGATGCTTTATATTGATGAGGCGAGTACAGCGGTTGCGGTTTTGGTAAAGGAGAGCGGTGATATCTGGTACTCGAACCCGGAGGGGATTGATGCGGATACCGTTGCTAGCAGCTACCATAAGGATCTGATGCGCTCGCAGTTTTCCATCCGGTATTTCAACCAAAGTGCACAGGCTTCCGAGATGGACAATTACTCGGACAGTATTGCGAACGGGCAGTTTGAGATTACATACAATGCGGATGGGGTAAGTATATACTATCAGCTTGGTGAACTGGCGGATAAATATATTCTTCCTCAGGTGATCAGCGAGGAGCGTTATTTACAGTTTACGGAAAAAATGGAAAAGAATCCTAAGAGAAAAACGGATCGGGCATATAATTATCTGGATTCTGCTAATATGAGGGAAGAAGACAAGGAGAATTACCTGGAACTTTATCCTACCTTTGCCGATCATAATCTGTATGTACTCCAGTCTGGAACACAGGACTACAAGAAAGAAGAACTTATGGGCTATTTTGCCGAAGTTGGTTACACGGCGGAGGATATGGCATTTGACAATGAAGAAAACGGTGTTTTATCGTCGAACCAGAAGCCGTGGTTTAATGTGACGCTGGAATACAAGCTGGACGGGGCAAATCTTGTAGCCTTTATTGACCCAAAAAAGGTGGAGTACAATACCGATGATTATTATCTTGTGGATATTGATCTTTTGGAATTTTTTGGTGCAGCAGGACCGGAGGAAGAAGGGTATCTTTTTGTGCCGGACGGAAGCGGGGCGCTGATTTATCTGAATTCTGGAAAGAAGGACAGCGCTTATATTGCATCCGTGTATGGAAGGGACATTACGAATACTTTTAACAGCAAGACAAAATCTGAGATTGACCAGGCTGTGACTGTGCGTATGCCGGTGTTTGGCTTAAAAAGTGGCGATAAGGCATGGTTTGCGGTGATTGAGGAAAATGCGGCTATGGCGGATATCAATGCCGACAATGCAGGAAAAACGAACAGTTACAATAATGTATATGCCGGTTTTTCCTATCTAAGTTATGGTAAGATTTCGCTTGGCGACGTGGTCGGGAGCCAGACCTTCCAGATGTATTCCCCGGCGGAGTTTGAAGGCAATTTCACCGTCCGCTACGGCTTTTTGCACGGGGATAGGGCCAATTACACGGGAATGGCACATATGTATCAGTCCTATCTGGAGGAAAAGGGAGCGTTAAAAAGACAGGCAGCGGGAAATGCTGTGCCATTATATGCGAATCTGATTGGTGCCATTGAAAAAACGAAATCGGTTTTTGGTATCAAATATATGGCGACGCAGGAACTGACCACCTACGCGCAGGCGGAGGAGATTGTAAGCGAGCTTTTAGAGGCCGGTGTAGGAAATATTAAAATTCAGTATCTTGGCTGGTCGGAAGGCGGGCTGCACGGAACGGCACCAAAAGCGTCCTCCGCGATTTCAAAGCTGAATGGTTCCGGGGTTTCGCTCAAAAAATTCCTGTCCGATATGGCGGCAAAAGGAATTCCGGTGTTTCATTCCACACAGTTACAGTATGTGTATAAGAGTGCGTTTGCCGATGGTTATGCTTCCGGTTCACATGCCCCGCAATACTATGATAAGTCAACAGTACGCACGGGGGAATACCTGATTCCAAATGGATTATTGGTGAAGCGGACGGTTGATTTGATAAGTCCTTACTTTGTAGAATCGTTTGCAAAGGATTTCGGGAAGAAAATAAGCAAATATAATTTGAGCGGAGTTTCAGTTAATACTCTTGCCTCAGAACTGTATTCGGATTATGCAACGGCAAGATATACGGATCGCAGCCAGGCAGCAGTCTATAATGCGAAGGCGCTTGAGTACCTAGGAAATGCCGTGGGCGGCAATGTGTTAGCGGAAAATGCCAATGCCTACACCTTTAATTGGATTTCCGATATTATCAATGTGCCGTTTGACAGCAACCAGAGCAGGATTTTAGATGAAACGGTGCCATTTTATGCGATTGTGCTGCATGGCTACAAGGATTTTGCCGGTTCAATGTTAAATATGACGGATGATTTTGATACAGCGGTATTGCAGAGTGTGGAGTATGGCGCAGGTCTTTCCTTTGAGTGGATCTACGGGGATAACCATCTGCTGAAAAATACAGATTTTGATTCCCTGTATTCGGTTAATTTTGCGGCATGGAAGGAAAAAGCAGTTAGGGCGTATAGCAGGGTAAACGCAGCAGTTGGCAGTGTGCAGGGGCAGAAAATAACAGCGCATGAAAAACTGGCAGACAAAGTGTATGCGACAACCTATGAGGATGGAACCCGTGTGATTGTCAATTACAATAAAACTGCCGTATCAGCAGCCGGACAGACGGTGAATGCGCGCGATTTTATTGTTGTGAAGGGGAGGTGAGGCAAATGATGAAATTCTTTCGCAAATCCAACGGAAAAAGAAAGATGACGTTGCGCGGCAAGGAGGCCGTAGCCGGATTTTGCTTTATCATTCCTTTCCTGGTTGGTTTTTTCGGGCTTTTTCTGCCGATGCTTTTTAAGTCCATCTCGTTCAGCCTAAGTAATATGC
>CAMWUU010000290.1 GCA_947177515.1 uncultured Lachnospiraceae bacterium | reverse complement strand
TGCATATATAGATGGGGAAAGCAGCGGCGATGTGGGGGCAGATATTTTTGAGAGAGGACTCTGTCTGCCAAGCGATATCAAGATGACGGAGGAAGAGCATGAGAGGGTTATTGAGATTGTTGCAGGGTGTTTTGGGAAGAGGGGGAGATAAAATAATTCTCTAACTGGGATGTAAATGGATGAGATGACAGAAAGAGATAAGATGGAAGCAGGATAAAGAAGAAGGGGATAAAGGATACAGTGATTGGAAAAATGTTGGGTCATGTTTAAGGGAGAGGGGTGGGGAAAGAAAAGAAGAATGAAGGAAAGAAATAGAGCTGGGAGGGAAAGATGGGCAGGAGGAGAGAAAAAAGAACTAAGAAACCGGGCGGGATTTATGGGAGATACATAAAAAGAGTGCTGGATTTTATATGCGCGCTCTTTGGGATGGTGGTTTTTAGTCCGGTTATGCTTGTGATAGCAGTGCTTGTAAGGATCAAACTGGGGAAGCCGGTTATCTTTGTGCAGGAACGTCCAGGCAAGGGGGAAAAGATTTTTAAGTTGTATAAGTTTAGGAGTATGTCGGATGCTAAGGGGGAGAATGGGGAATTATTGCCGGATGAGAAGAGATTAGGGAAGTTTGGAAAAACTCTAAGAGCAACTAGTTTGGATGAGTTGCCGGAACTATATAATATTTTGAAGGGGGATATGAGTGTGGTGGGGCCTAGGCCGCTTTTGGTGGAATATTTGCAGCGTTATGATAAAAGACAGCGTAAAAGACATACTGTCCGTCCTGGGCTGACCGGATATGCGCAGGTGCATGGAAGGAATGCGAGTTCATGGGAGGAACGGCTTGAGAGGGATGTTTGGTATGTGGGGCATGTTTCGTTTTTGGGGGATGTGAAGATTATTTTGCAGACGGTTGGGATGGTACTGGGGAGGAAGGGGATCTGTTCGGAAACATGTGTGACGATGGAGGGCTTTATTGGAAATTTAGAAGTAAACAGGAAGGAAGGGGAAGATGGCGGGGATGAATGATTTTGCAGTCCGTGTGCAGACAGCAAAAGCAGGAAAAACACATTTATTTTATATAGGACAGGCAGGATTTATAATAAAAAGCCAGGCGGGGCAGCTCTTAACGGTTGACCCGTACCTTTCCGACTGTGTGGAACGTGTGGAGGGGCATATTGGTTTTAAAAGGCTCCTGCCAAAGCTCCTTGCCCCGTATGAACTGGAGTTTGACTGTGTTATCGCTACCCACCCGCACTTTGACCATTTTGACATGGATGCCATCCCACAGCTTATGTCAAACACAAGGACAAAATTGTTGGCATCCATAGGCTGTAGGAAAGAAGTAAAACGCCTGATGATGACAGAGGAACAGGTATCCTATGTGAAACCGGGGGAGAGTTATACAGTAGGGGGGGTTAAGATAGACTTTGTCAACTGTGATCACGGGGAGGGGGCACCGGATGCTGTTGGGGTGGTGATGGATGTGGATGGGAAAAAAATCTATTTCGCAGGGGATACCTGCCTGCGGCTTGACCGGGTGGAAGAGTATAAGGAAAAAGGGAAATTAGACATCATGGTTGCCCCAATCAACGGGAAGTATGGGAACTTAAATGGGAGGGAATGTGCCCTGCTTAGCAGGGAGCTAAAGCCCGGCTTGACGATCCCGTGCCATTATGGGATGTTTGCGTCCCATGGGGGAAGCCCAGGGGAATTCCTTGATGCCATGAAGGAATTATGCCCGGGGCAGGGGTATCTGTTGATGTGTATGGGGGAGCCGTTGACGCTGGAGGGATAGCTGACAGCCTGTATCGGGAAGAAGGGGGCAATGCCCGCCCTTCCTGACTGTTTTAATGGAGGGTTGGACAATCATATGGAAAAGGAATTTGAGGGGAAGAAACTGCTGATCCTTGGGGGGAACCCGGAAACAACCACACTAGTCCAGTATGCGAACGACATGGGTATCAAAACCATTGTCACAAGCGCAAGGCATGCGGATGATGCGAAACAACATGCGTGGAAAAGCTTTGATGTGGATGGGATGGATGTTGCGGGGGTGGTTGCACTCGCAAAGGAAGAGGGTGTGGATGGTGTCCTAGTTGGGGTCGCGGATATCCTAGTCCCGAGTTACTGCAAGGTATGTAACGCTTTGGGGCTGCCTTGTTATGCCACACAGGAGATCGTGGATGTGTTTTCCTATAAGGATGTATTCAAGGCAACCTGTGAAAGGTATGGGATCCATGGTATCCCAGAATTTTTCCTCGATGAAAAAATGGCAGAAGAAGATATCAAAAGGGTGGAATACCCCGTTATGGTGAAGCCAGTGGACAATGGCGGTGGGGTCGGCATGACCGTGTGCTATGACCGGGAGGGGTTAGAAGCTGCGGTAAAGAAGGCACTTGCTGCCTCAAAAAAAGGTCGTTTCCTCGTGGAAAAATATATGCAGTGTGATGACATGGGGATGTATTACACCTTCCAGGATGGTGTGTGCACGGCATCCTGCATCTATGACCGCTATACAACGGACGAGCAGCCAGGTTTAAGCCGGGTCTGCCTTGGTGGGACCTACCCATCAAAACATATTGGGGAATATTTCCGAAGGATGCATGATAACGCGTGCAGGATGTTCCGGGAGATCGGGATCCGGGATGGTGTACTGATGCTCTCCGCGTTTTACCAGGACGGCGAATTCTATGTGTATGATACGGGGTTCCGCCTGCAGGGGGAAGCCCCGCACCTGCTGATCAACGCGGTCTGCGGGTTTGACCAGCGAAAGATGCTGATCCGGTTTGCACTGACAGGTTCTGGGAAGCTCCCACAGGGTAAGCCGGGGGATGCCTACTTGGATGGCAAATGGGCGGCAACACAGTGGTTCCTGCTCCGGAAAGGAACCATCGGGAAGGTCGAAGGATTGGGGGACTGGGAAAAAGACCCGCGTGTCATAGCAAATGTGCAGAGGCTAAAGGAGGGGGATACCATCCTGGAAGAATGGGTCGGCAACGAGAAGCAGGTTCTGACAAGGCTGTATTTTGTCTGTGAAAGTAGGGAGGAACTGGCAGCGGCACTGCATGAATACAGGGAAAAAGTAAAGGCATTTGACACAGAAGGGAACCGTATGGTCCTGGATGGTTTTGATATTGAAAAGGCATTGGGGTTGAAGGGATGATGGGAAGAAAACTGGAAGGGAAGATCATCGTGGTTTCCGGCGGGACGAAGGGAGTCGGGCGTACCGCCGCGGAGGAGTTTGCCAAGGAGGGTGCAAAAGTGGTGGTCGGCGGCAGGGATGAGGCAGCCGCCCTAAAATCCATCCGGATTATGCGGACTTACGGGGGTGATGGCATCTTTGTCCATACGGAGTTGGAGGATGTCAGGGACTGCCGTAAGCTGTTTTTACGGGCTGTGGAGGAATACGGGAAGGTTGATGGGTTCTTTAACTACGCGGGGATTACTCCTGTTTCGCCACTTGACACTTGTGATGAGGACACCTTTAACCGGGTAATGGACATCAATTTCCGGGCTTGTTTTTTTTGCTGCCAGGAGGCAGTGAAATATATGCGAAGGAATGGTGGTGGGTCAATTGTCCTCACTGGCTCTGCACACGCCTGGGGCGGGCAGAAGGATCGGGCGGCATATGCCTGCTCGAAGGGTGTCCTGCTCACACTGATGGAGCATATAGCCCATAATTATGCATCAGAAAAGATCCGCTGCAATTACCTGACACTGGGGTGGACACCGACCGAGGGCGAGGTGGCACTTCGGAACTCCCAGGGCATGACGGAGGCGGAACTTAGGAGGCAGGCAGCACAGATCTTACCGATGGGCAGGATGTTAGAGCGCGCGGACTATGTGGAAGCACTGGTATATTTTATGTCGGATGCATCGGCGATGATGACGGGGAGTAATTTTAGGATTACGGCAGGGGAATATATTTAAATATATTAGGACACAAATTAATGGAAAATAATTTTTATGAGTAAGAAGAAACAGACTAAGGGGAGAAAGGAATTACAGCATGGGAAAGAAAAGAGAGGCTTATCTTGAAAGATCAAAGGGATACAAAGGCTTCCACTATACAGAACTCCCACAAGAAATGCTTGACTACCTCCATAGGAGGACATTGGAAATGTTGCGGGAGGTGGTTTCCATCCTGGATCGGAATAATATCCGTTATATGGCCTGTGGAGGGACGTTGCTGGGGGCAGTAACCAACGGTGGGTTTATACCTTGGGATGATGATGTTGATCTCTGTGTACTGGAAGGGGATTATGATAAAGTCACGGACTGCCTGCGGAAAGAATTGGGGGAGGGTTCTGTCCTACAATGTGAAAAGACGGAGGAAAACTATTATCTTGATTGGATCAAGGTAAGGGACAGGGATTCCCATGTTTACCCTGATATCCCCTATTACAAGGAAAATGGGGTGTGGGTTGATATTTATAAGCTTGTGCCATGTAAAGCAAAGTGGTTCGGATATAAGGTTGCGAAAGGAAATCTGGAATATATTAAACGAAGGTATGAAAAGGGAGGGCTTACTAAGAAAGAGTACCAGGAAAGGATGAGAGGGAAAAAGCTGAAAGCGGCAGTGTTTTCGGGTTGGTTGGAAGGATTCTGTTGCAGGGATAATGGGGAATTGTATATCATATGGTCAGCGTCAAAGGTTGCAGTCAAAAAGGAATGGGTGGAACCCCTGTGCAAAGTAGAATTCGAAGGGATGGAACTTACAAGTTTCCATAATGCAGAGGCCTATCTTGGGCAGCACTATGGTAGGGATTTTAAGAGTTTCCCTCCAGATGAGTTAAGGAGGGTAGGCGTTGTGCAGGTTAAAGTTAAAAATCTCGGGGGGGGGGTAAATAAGTTCAACATTATTTGTACCAAATGGATAGGAAATCCATTGCAGAACTACCTCTATGAAAA
>CAMWUU010000289.1 GCA_947177515.1 uncultured Lachnospiraceae bacterium | reverse complement strand
CGCAAATCCCCTCCCAGCACCCTTCCCTAACAGAGCGATTCCCGTCCGCTTCTCTTCCGGCAATCCCTCTGGGGTTCTGTCCGGGGCTTTGCTGTTTTAAGTCCCGCAAATCCCCTCCCAGCACCCTTCCCTAACAGAGCGATTCCCGTCCGCTTCTCTCCCGGTAATCCCTCTGGGGTTCTGTCCGGGGCTTTGCTGTTTTAAGGTTTTGCAAGTGATTAATTTTGTGATTTTGTGATGCAGAAGCTTTCGGTTGGACCTAGGTAGGTTTCCGGGCAGGTTACGCCCTCCCTGACCAACACCAGCTTCTCCAGCACAACGGCTGGGTCAATGGCCGCAATATAGAGCAGGTTGCTGCCCTCCTTTAACGAAAGTTTGCACTGTGCAAGGTGGATCTGTTCGAGTACACCGCGCGACCATGCAGGACTCTGCCACGGCACATAACCTTCGTCCGGAATGGTATTTACCAACTGGAATTCCCCATCCCCCGTCCGTACAGCCACACACATCTTCCCCTGATAGACAACTGGATTACTTGGCGCGCAGTAAAGTGTCAGTGTATAGTCCCCGGCTTCCCCCACATACAGCTTATAAACGACATACGGTGCATCCTGCGGGTTCCCAAAGGCGGCTGTCACCGGAAATACTTTAATTCCGCCCAATGTTTTCCCATAATCCTCAATCACACGGTAACAAGCTTCCCCCGCGGCGACCGCACTGCAAAAATGTGTTGCCTCAACCGAGAGAATCCCCCCAAATTCTACATAGGTTCCCTTATCCGCCCCATCAAGACAATATAAATCCGCCTGTACTTCAATATCCACCCGCGTTTCACTGTAACTGTTTTCCGAACGCTCCGCCGTTTCCTCACAGTTCTCCCCGTAAATATGGATCATCGCACTGCAGGTCTTTTTTCCTTCCGGAAACAACTCTGGTTTTAAGCACACCGCAAAATCTTTCTCTGAAATGGTTTTTAACCCCGTCAAACGGTGTGTTGCTTCTCCCCCCTTTTGATAATTTCCATTATTTTCCATCCAATCCGCATTCTGTTCCTGGAAACAATCCTTACAAGGTGCTGCCATTCTCTTTATATGTTCACTCTCCTCCGTAATTTCCAGCCAGTCCGCATCCCACTCAATCCGATAATTTAACTCACCCTGCCCGCCATTGGCAACCTCAAAACCGGACTTTATTCCTGTCGGGCTGGCAAGCATCATTTTAAGGGTTTTTCTTCTCCACGGATTTCCACCTGTGCACTGCGTCCCGCCAATCACACTGACTAAAAGTCTAGGCTGTGTCACCGGGAAAAAGCCTGTGTAGCGCGGATACTGCCATTCCTCATCATTCCATCCCGGATAACCGATATGGAAAACAGACTGCATATGGTTCCATTTTCCACCCAAAAGATTATGGTATTCCTCTGCCAGTTTTCGATCCAGATTAATACATTCTTCTATCATCTTTGGGTAATTGTTGCCGCTCTTTTTACCCTGAAATACCAAATGCTGGTTAATGCCCGCATATAACTGCATCCGGAGGATATTGGCAGATGCCATAACCGGATAATAGACCAGTTCATAAAAACAATTTGCAAGAGGGGTACTTCCAACCTTCTGCTTCCATAGCCACCTCGCTGTTATCTGTGCGGTGCCTATCCCATCCAATAAACGCCATGCCTCCCCAAAATGCTCCGGGTGATAGGTTTTTGCAGAAAGCACCTCCGGACGGCAGGTTCCATTCCACTTGGTATATGTCCCTAACAGACCAGCAGCGGCGCAGACAACATCCTCCTCAAAACCCATCCCGCGCAGCCAGCCTTTGGTGTACTCCGCTGTACGGTTGATATTCTTCGTCCCCCAGGTATCAAAATCATAGGCCAAATCAAGAAAATAGCTAAGTGGCAGTTCCTGGTTCTTGATATCGCCCACATTTACAATCCATGCCTTGCGCACGCCATAATCATAGGCCATTCCCATCTGTTCCCAGATTTTTGTCAGCGGAGTCGAATTCATCCACAAATAGGAAACCGGTCCCCCATAATAATCAAAATGATAATACATTCCGTAGCCACCTGGATGGTTTATCGCCTCCGGTCCCGGCAGCGTCCGCACATTGCCGAAATTATCATCGCAAAGCATCAGGATATCGTCTTTTAAGACTTCCCAGTCCTTAAGCCCCGCAGTATCCGCATCCCCATGATAATAATCCTCCACTTCCTTGTAAAGCGCCAAAAGCTGCGGATGCGCGTGGTTCCCATACTCTGCAATCAACCTTTTCTGCTCCGTGATCGCTGCCTTGAGCACATTGATATTATCCTCAAGCGTAGCATCCTTTGGCATCAAATAGGAATCGTTCTCCCCACGCATACCGATGGTAATCAGGCTCTCAAATTCGCGGTTACGCAAAAGTCCGTCCTTCCAGAACTCAGAAATCCCCTTTGCATTGGTAAGAAAGCTCCAATCCTCACCGTAAGCCTTATTCTTATGGCGCAATTTCTGGAATTCCCCTCCGGAGCGGCAGCAGGGTTCATGGTGCGACGCACCGATAATAACCCCCATCCGATCCGCCAACTCTGCATTATCCAGATTATCAAGCGAAAAATCAGAACGCCACATCGCAGGCCATAAATAATTGCCCTTAAGGCGCAGCAAAAGTTCAAAAATATGACGGTATAGTAACGGTCCCGGTTTGGCGCTTCCAAATTTTTCCTTAGCCCAGTTTCCAAAACAAGGCTGCTCATCATTAATAAAAAAGCCGCGGTAACAAACGGACGGCTCTTTTGAAACCATACAGACCCCATCAGTCAAAACCACTTCCTCACGGCGCTTCGGCACAGCATCCGCAAAGAATACCCATGACGAAACACCGATGATCTCTGAAATACGGAACATACCGTAGATGGTTCCCCTCTTGTCGCTGCCCGCAATCACAAGTAATTCCGTGGCAGAAACACCATCTTCCACGCCCTGATTGCCCCTTAATGCTTTGTCCTCTTTAGACTCTTTGGTAGGGGAAGCCGAATTTTCCCCAAACACTGGATACTTCACGCGGAAAATCCCATAAACTTCCCGTTTTCCACGCACATCGGAAAGGTCAATGAATCCCTCCCGTTCCAGGGTATCCAGCAACTCGCTGCTGCCGCAGGTTGCAACCAAAACAGCATATGCGCAGCCCTCCCGCAGTTTTTGCACAATTTCTGGGTATACGCCGCACACCCGCTCAATATCCTCACAAAAAATCCCTGTCATAAAAGGCATGCCGTAAACCATATTGGGTTCGAGCACGATATCTGCCACTCTCCCATCCCGGCACAAAATAAATGGCTCCATCCAAAACCTCCATTTTTAATTGTACAAAATTATCCTTTCAAAAAACATCAACTAAAAAATATTATTTCAAAAAATCATTCCATTTTTATTTTGACTGAAAATAATCCCTCTTGAAAATTTCCACAAAAAACTTTCGACTCAGAAAATCTTTTTCAGGTTAAGCTGCATTTTATCCCCTTCATAACCACAACTCTGATAAAACACATGTGCGCCAGTTCGCGCAGAACCGGAAACAAGACGCACACCAGCCGCGCCGTCCTGCCTTGCCCATTCCTCCACATGGGCAAGTAGTGCACGGCCTATGCCCTGCCTCTGAAAGCCAGATGATACCGCGATTCCCATAATATTTTTCATATGCGGAGAATAGGTCGTATCATAACTGGCCGCATGGATATAACCAACCACCCGTCCGCTTTCTTCCGCAACGAGGATCTTATTCTCCCTTCGAGCCATCAATTCGCATAATTTTTCACGCGTTTTGTCCGGGGGATAATCATACCCCATCCAGTCGCGGTTTAACTCATATATAAAACCGGAATCCTCTGCTTTACATTCCCTGATTTGATACATATTTTTCCATCCTTACATTTTCTGTAGTGAGCCTCCGCCCTTTTTCTTGTTCCCTTCCTTAGCCCACCAGCACATTGCTAAAATAAATGTGGCAAACGCGCCGATTAAAGCTGCAAAATATGCAATTCCGGCAGGTGTGGCATTCCGGACACCATCAAGATCCGCATACATTTTCCCTTTTGAAAAATAGACTGTGACATCAGCACCTTTTCTATACATATATGTACTATGTGCATTTTTCAGGTCATATTCCTTGCCACCATAACTTACCACAACATCATACACAGTCTGATAGGTAGTCCTGCCATTAATCCTGATACGTTTCTCCCTGCTTTCCGAACTTACCACGCGAGCCTTAACCTCCTGGTAGTCCAGTTCCATATTATCTGTCACCTTGCGCAAAAGTACCGCCGCAACAATGCAGACCACCATCACACCCAAACTGATATACACCTTTTTCATCTTTACCTCCCTGCTATAACTTATTCTTAGGACAGCCCACAGCTCAAGTCCTGACGCAGCACAAAACCTGCAGGTTGGCTTTTGTTTCCAACCTTTCTGACTCCCCGCCATCCGGCTTTCGTTATCATAATACCAAATCTTTAGCTATTTTACAATCAAAAAATCAAGCAATTTTTCACTGTGGCATAAAAAAACTTATTTTCCTCATGATTCTATACCATGTTATTGCCACACAAATTTGGCTGCCTATTACGGCAACATCTTACGAATAAAGAGATAAATAATTATCACTAAATTAATTTATAGATTGTTTTTATCAATCTTAAAAATTGGATAAAAAGGAAAGAAAGACTGCTCATTGTGTTCGATAGGAAGTTAATCCCGAAAAGATCCACCTTAGGAACATACTGATAAAAGAAAGATGGTTAGAAAAAAAGTCAGTATTGACCGCTTAAAATAGAACTAAAATTTCATCCACCGTCCCAACCAATTAAAAATATTTTATAATGGTATTTTTTGGGCGAAACGTACAGCAAAAGAGCGG
>CAMWUU010000288.1 GCA_947177515.1 uncultured Lachnospiraceae bacterium | reverse complement strand
TGTGAAAGCTTTGCTAGTATAACATGCCTTCTTTTATTTGTCAACTACTTTTTTCGACTTTTTTTTAATTTTGTTATTCTACGATTATTGAATTACATATACCCAATATTTCCCTTTCTTTTATATCCCACTATATCATTCTTATTTCACCAAAACAAGATTTGCTTTTTCCCTCCCTCCATGTTACTATAGTAGGCAATTGCAAAATGCATCAAGAGTATTTTGTACAAGTATTATTAAAACTAGATTCCGGTAAGGAAGCAAAGGAGGTTCCTATGTTAAAAGCGATTTTATTTGATATGGACGGTGTCATTATTGACAGTGAACCACTGCATGCCGCTGCTGCAGTTAACGCCCTAAAAAAATTCGGCGTTACCACCACTGCAAAGTTCTGCTATTCCTTTATTGGCAGCACTGCCAAACATATGCTTGAGGTCGCCAAAGAAAAATGGGGGCTATCCGCCCCAGTTGAAGAATTGATGCGGGCTAATGAAGAAGCAAAGAAGGAACTGCTGCGCCAGGAAGGCTATCCGGCCATCCCGGGTATCCTACCCCTGATGGAGTCCCTCAACCACGAAGGCTACCAAATCGCAATCGCCTCCTCTTCCCCCTTGGAAGAAATTTTTGATACGGTGAATCGCCAACACCTTAACGGTCTTGTGCATAAAATTATTTCCGGTATGCAGGTTGCCCACCCAAAACCAGCTCCGGATATCTTTCTTACCGCCGCAAAGGAACTAGGTGTCCTTCCCGATGAATGTCTGGTAATCGAGGATTCCACCAACGGCCTGAATGCCGCGAAAGCCGCAGGTATGGCAAGGCTTGCCTTTCGGAACCCAAATTCTGGAAACCAGGATCTTTCTGCTGCAAACTATATTGTGGAAGGATTTGATGAAGTAACACCGGACTTCTTATATTATGTTTACCAGCATGCCCATCGCCTGCCCGCTGTAATCACCACAACCTCCCGTCTTATCCTGCGTGAACTATTCCCGCAGGATATGCCCGCCCTTTACAAAATTCTCTCCGAACCGTCCACCGCCCAATATTGCGGTGAACCTGTAAGGACTTTGGAGGAACTTACCTCGCTGTCTGAGGCCTATATTCCAGCAGCATATCATTTCCGCGGCTTTGGGCTATGGGGAATCTTTCTAAAATCCACTGGGGAACTCATCGGCCGATGCGGTTTTGAAACCACCCCCTGCGACAATTCTACTGGCATTGAACTTGGTTATCTGATTAGTGAAAATTTCAGGAACCATGGATACGCGCACGAAGCCGCCAGCGCATGCCTTTCTTTATGCCAGCGCTTTGGCTTCTCCACAGTCTTCTGTGTCGTCCGCCTAGATAACCCTTCTTCCCTCCACCTCTCTAAGAAACTTGGGATGCGGATGGAAAACGAGATTTTACGCAACGGGAACCCCTGTGTTGTATTCCGTTTTGATGTGCCATAGACCTTTTTTAAAATCCCCCATCCAACGGCCAAAAAACCGGCAGGATTTTCTGCCGGTTTTTTGTTTGTATAGCGATACTATTAAAGGGATTTATCTCGTGGTTCCTGTACCGTTATTGACACCGCCATTGTTATTCCCGGCTGCACCATTATTGGTCATACCATTCCCGTTATTGTCCGCACCGCCGTTTGTCACATCGTCAACTGCATTGTCAATCCCGTTGATCACATCATCCACACCGTCCTGAATCGCCCCGGAAACACCGTTCCCGTTGTTATTCTCACCACCTGTCGAATTATTATCCCCGCCGGTTGCACCACCCGTTGGTCCACCGGTAACACCACCGGTAGGTCCGCCAGTAGCACCTCCGTTCGTCCCGTCCGTACCAGCACCATTTGTTGGGGTACCAGTATTTCCGCCATTTTCATCCATCGCACCCTGGGTCGGCTTCCGATCATTATCGTCCCCGGCATTCTCATCCGTCGCGGAATTATTATTATCCGGGTTGGAAGAGCATGCTGTCATCCCTGTTATGGCAAGACAGCCGCAAAGTATTAATGCTAAAATTCTGCCTTTCATGAAATCTCTCCTCCTATAAAGTATTTTCGCACTTCCGGCCATGCTGCAACCGTTTCCGGAAGCAGTCAAAGCGCAAAAGGGGATTATCTCGGAAGCATTTGGTAATTCTTCCGTCCCTTTCACGCTTTTAGTATCCGCAGAAATCATGAAATTATTCAACTTCTTATGCCCGTCCAAATAAAAGAAAAACATTTTTATTTTCTATCAATGCATCTCCGTCATATATTTCCGGAAATGATATGGCAAAAGACTTCTTTGCAGCTTTTTGTTTTCCCTGTCCTCCACCGCAATTGTTTCGACAAATAATTTCCACATTTTTTGGAAGTCCATTTCTTTGCTGGTAACCTGAAAAAATTGCTTGTCTTCCTCTTCCGAAAGCCCCCGCAGAAAAAACTCGTGATTCTTTTGGTGGAAAGCCGCCCTTTTGCGCGATGTGTCATAAATAATAAAATTTTCTTCCGGAAAACGGTCTTCAAAATGTGGTGCCACAATTTCAAGCAGGTCGTTCTTTGGCGCAAACCTGGCAAGCAGAATCCCCTCTTCCTGCTCCTCAAAACGCAGGAAACCAAGATATTCATGCGCCTCATGCTGCACATTGCGGTTCATTTCAAATACGGCACGCACATAGGGGTCAGTCAGATTCCCCATAACACGGCTGCCCATACAAAACGCCCCAGGCAGCACATGGTATACGGCATCCGCCTTATCGGGATTCTTGGAATAAAGCGCACCAAGCAGGATTTCACAGACTTCCTCCGAAACCTTTTTTCGGATTGTTTTCACCACTTTATTTGCCTGCTTTGCATCCGGTATAACAGTATGGTACTCACTGAACAATACCATATCCCCACCCCCCGCAGATGGCACCGTCAGATGGATGTATTCATGCCCGTACACGGCATCCCACGCCTGGTAAATCCCGGAAAGTATCCCTTCTAGCGTATCTTCACACTCATATATTCGGTTCTGCTTTCCCTGTCCTAGCAGCATAACCCCTCCCCCGTCCCCGGATCAAGTATTCCCCCAACATCAAATAGTGACATCTGCCTGTAAGTAAACTTTTCACCGCAAAGATGTGCAGGAAATTTCCCGGACGATGCATCAAGCAAGTGTCTGACAATATAATCCTCTTCAAGCTTTGTCGGATAAAGCATCTGTCCTGAGCAGGTAATAAAATAAAGTGCCCTCTTAAGCACCACACCGAGTTTCTTTAAATCATCAAACCCAAGCACCGCGTTTTTTCTCGCCTCGACAATCCGTCTGGCCGATTTTGGTCCAATCCCCGGGACACGCAGCAACTGAAAATAGTCCGCCCGTCCAATTTCGACCGGGAACATTTCAAGATGCCCAAGTGCCCAATTACATTTTGGGTCAAGCAGGACATTAAAATTCGGACGTTCCTTTGTCAAAATCTCTTCTGCCGAAAATCCATAATAGCGCAAAAGCCAATCAGCCTGATACATCCTGTGCTCCCGCAGAAGCGGCGGACCGCCGGGAAGCACCGGGAGGTTTGCATCATCGTTAACGCGGACAAAGGCGGAATAAAACACCCGTTTTAAATCAAAACGCCGATACAGTGCCTCCACCACCGACATCACCTCAAAATCCGTTTCCGGTGTCGCCCCAATAATAATCTGCGTGCTCTGTCCAGCCGGCACAAAACCGCGCTGTTTCACAGAATCCGAAAGTACCGACGGAACTTTAAAACCCCCCGCTGCATCCAAAGCATCCGAAGTTTTTTCCCGCTCCTTTCCAAAAAGCCGCACAGTATCTTCCTCTAGTTTTTCTTTTTCCGTCTTACCCGATAATCTCCTCTGTGTATGCCAATAAGCACCTTTGCTCCCGCCGCAGAAACCTAGCATCTGCCTGCCCTCTTCGATCCCATCCTGGATTTTTCGCATCGGCAGTAAAATGTTTTTCCGGTTCTTATGTGGGGCAAGCCGCTTTAAGCCCTCCGCGGTCACAAGCTCCAGATTCACACTCATACGGTCGGCGTACCAGCCTGCCATCTCCACTAAATTCCCATCCGCCCCCGGGATCGCTTTGCAGTGGATATAACCATTAAAATGGTATGTTTCCCGCAAAAGGCGAAGGGTTTTAATGATCTGTTCCATCGTCCGATCCGGGCTATGCTGTACACCGGAACTTAAAAACAGTCCCTCTATATAATTCCTGCGATAGAACTCAGACGTAAGGGTACAGACCTCTTCCGGCGTAAAGGATGTCCGGATAATATCATTTGAACTGCGGTTGATACAATACTTGCAGTCATAGATACACTCGTTTGTCAGCAAAATTTTTAACAGGGAAATACAACGCCCATCCGCTGAAAAACTGTGGCAGATACCACAAGCTGCGGTATTTCCCATATTTAAAGCCGCCCCCTTCCGGTCCACACCGCTCGAAGTGCAGGCCACATCGTATTTCGCCGAATCGGAAAGGATACGCAGCTTCTCCATCAACCCCATATTCTCCTGGTAAACCACTGCCATACCCACCACCGCCTTTGGGGATTTTCCCCGTGTTTTCGAACATTTGTTCTGTTTTTATTATACCAATATTCTGTTTTTTGTCAAGCGGTTTAAAGAAGAAATTTCTTCCATTTTAGGACTTTATCCTGCCATAAAATACAGTACCATAAACACTCCAGCAATCAAAATGGCAGCCATCCCACTAAGGAGAAGATGTGATTTCCATTTTCTACCATTTTCATCACGCTGCTGTTTATAACGAAAAAAATCATCGTATTTTTCCTTGTCCATACCCGGTATAAAATGGCGCGCCAGCCTGCCGCACCCATAACCTAACATATCATATGTCCCTTTTGATGATACCCATCCAAGCGCACCCGCGCCCATAAACAAAACGCCAGG
>CAMWUU010000287.1 GCA_947177515.1 uncultured Lachnospiraceae bacterium | reverse complement strand
ATGCAGGAGATATCACGCGAGGAACCCCATGCTGCACTGGATCGCCAGCTTGATGCAGAAAAAGAAGCGGCGGCAAAGTCCGAAGTTTCTTAGCATGAAAGCTTCGACATCATTATTGATACTCCAGGAGCAGGATGAAATTATGTGATTTATATAAACTTGCTCTTGACTTCAATGCGCATTATGCGTATAATATAACTGTAAGGAGATTAAGGACATAAGATTCCGGGAAATAGAAAAAATTATCTTAGCGGACGGATGGCAATTCAAGAAAGCAACGGGTTCCCACTACTCTTATATCCACCCGTCAAAACCGGGCAAGGTTTCAATTCCAAATCATCCAGGCGACCTTGACCCCCGCACAGTTAAATCCATTTTGAAGCAAGCCGGGTTGTAAAACCTGGTACTGCAATACCATAAAGGAGGTTTTCTATGAAATTGACTTATCCTGCTTGTTTTTATCCCTGTGAAGAAAAAAAGGGAGGATTCACCGTTGAGGTTCCGGATCTTCCCGGCTGTGTCAGTGAGGGCGATACCCTGGCAGAAGCGATCCTTATGGGTACGGATGCCGCATCCGGCTGGGTTCTTGACGAACTGGAAGATGGAAAACCTGCACCCAAAGCAAGCCCCATAGAACGCATTACACCTGATCCCGGCGGCTTTGTAAGCATGCTGGTTTTGGATATGGACGCTTATGCCGAAAAATACGGCGAAAAAACTGTAAGAAAAAACCTTACTATTCCCGCATGGCTTAACACATTTGCCGAACGCAACCACATTAATTTTTCGAAGGTATTACAGGATGCCCTGACTGAGCTTTATCAGCATAGGCAGCATGCTTAGACAATTGGACGGAGCTGAAATAAGCCCCGCCCTGAATCTTCCCCACTGTAAAAGGGGAATCGCTATGGCACAATATATTTATCCAGTAATCTTTACCCCAGAAGCAATTCCACCTGATCGAGCTTGTGAAACACCCAAATCTTCTTTTGTCGGAGGAATAACCATGCTAAACCCAAATGCTTCTGAATATATAAAAAAGGGTTCCTATAAATAGGTAATTGCAAAACCTATAAATAATATTTTATAGAATTTGTACAAAAAAATTGTAATATTTGATGCTGTTTGACCTGTTTTCTGTGCAAATATAATAAAAAAATACTGGCTATCCTATCCCTTAGGCAGTTACAAGAACAAGATAGTTGGCTGCATTTGCCTATACATAATGTAGGCAAGTTAGGCTAACCATCAATATGGACGCAATTATAAAGGCGGCATCCTTCTCATAGACAATCTGGATGCAACATTATATGGTTTTTCACAAGAAAAGCTAGTTGAGTATCTATGGGGGGCTGCCGGTAAATATAAAATTCAAATAGTATTTACCACCCACTCTCCCATTATTCTTAAATGTGTCAATAAATTCCAACGTAGAGAGCGACAAGACAAGGGTATAAGCCTTCCTCCATTTGCATATGATAATTCCATAGTATACTTGGAACCGCACTATGATTTGGAGGGTAAAAGAACTATTATGCCAAAAAATATATATTCGAACAGTGAATTACATGATGTACTTAACGATATTAATCTTTCTATTTCTACCAAAGCTAATAAGGTTAAAATATATTGCGAGGATGCGCGAGCTGTTTCCTTTTTACAATATATATTATCCGAATTCCTGAGGTTCAATTTGGATTTATTTATGGAATTCATTGATATCAACTTGGGGTGGACAAACTATGTCCAGTTGGCAGAAAAATCTGTCCCTGAGTTTCGAAATAACATCATTGTCCTCGATGGGGATGTCCCTCATAGTCTGGAATATAGGTCAAAACAACACGTTATTACCGAAGCCGGGAACTTTCTTTTCTTGCCTCTTGTCATTGAAAAAGATATCTTTACACTGTTAAAAGACCATTCAGCTTTTGCAAGATTTGAGGCCACTTACTCACGGACACCTTCATTTAATTATGATATATGCTTTAACCACTGACCTTTGGAAACCAATTACTATAATACCGATGACTTTAAGCATTGGTATTCCCAAACAGAAGTCGCAATAGGTGACCAAAATATTCTATTTAAATTTTGGGTTAGTGAGTATCACAACAAAGTTGATGCCTTTATCCAATCCTTTATTGAGTTATTTAATACACTTGCAGAGCGAAATGATGTAGATGCTCTTCCGCCGTTTGTTCCCGTGGAACAAAATGAGATTGTTGATTCAGAAACCAATGAAATCAATTAGCGGATAGCATTAAGGCAAAGTCATAGAAAGATTACTCATTGATGCTAATATACTGCTTGCTATTGTCCTCAAAAGAAACGTGTCAGGGCATACTGAATTATCAATCAAAAAATTCATGGAGGTATCTATTATGGAATACATCATAACTTTTACATGGGATAATGAAGCAAATGTATGGATTGCTACCAGCGATGACATTCCGGGTTTAGTTTTGGAATCTGGCTCTTTTGATGCTTTGTTGGAGCGTACTCGTTTCGCCGTTCCCGAATTACTCGAACTGAATTCTTCCAGACCAGAACCGCTGCTTCTCACATTCCGTTCTGAGAGGCGTGAAAGGATGGCTCTGTAATGGCAGAATACGAAAAGAGAGTCCGCGACATCCTTTCCCGGAACGGCTGTACCTTCCAACGGCGTGGCAAGGGCGATCATGATATCTGGTACAGTCCAATCACTGAACGAAATGTAACGGTTGATACAAAGATAAAGTCAAGGCATACCGCAAACGCCATTTTAAAACAGAGCGGAATCGATTACAAATTTTGATTACGGAGGTATCTCCCCATGCAGACTGCTGCCCTCTACATCCGTGTCAGCACGGAAGACCAAACCGAATATTCCCCGGACGCGCAGCGCCGCGCCTTGCTCGACTATGCAAAGCGCAACAGCATCCTTGTTTCTGACGAATACATCTTCGTCGATGAAGGCATCTCCGGCCGGCGCGCCGAGAAACGCCCTGCCTTTATGGAAATGATTGCAAGGGCGAAACAAACGCCAAGACCGTTTGACTTAATCCTTGTCCACAAATTCGACCGCTTTGCCCGCAGCCGCGAAGACAGCATTGTTTATAAATCCCTTCTGCGCAAGGAATGCGGCATTTCTGTTGTCAGCATCACCGAACACATCGAGGACGACAAATTCTCCGTTATCCTAGAAGCAATGCTGGAAGCGATGGCAGAATACTACTCTTTAAACCTTGCGGACGAGGTAAAGAAAGGTATGACCGAAAAAGCACGCCGCGGTGAATACCAGACCTACGCGCCGTTTGGCTACCGTCTGGAGCACGGCATGCTCATCCCTGTTCCGGAAAAGGCGGAAATCGTCCGCCAAATGTACGAGAGCTACCTGCACCACGGGAAATCCCCGTTTGGCATTGCCCGCGAGTTAAACGACCGCGGCATCCGGACGCTGCGCGGGAACACCTGGGAGAACCGAACCGTAAAATATATCCTGCAGAATCCCGTTTACAAAGGTTACGTCCGCTGGAACCCTGCAGGGAAGCAGGACTTGCGCGAGCACAAATACCTTACCGGGAATTTCATCATTGAAAAAGGGGCACATGAGGCAATTGTTCCGGAAGACCTCTGGCAGTCCGTCAATGACAAGCTCGCCTCCGAACACCGCAGCGTAAACCGCAAGCCTGCGGAGCTTCACGCACACTGGCTCTCCGGCCTGCTGCGCTGCAGTACCTGCGGCGGGCTTCTTGCCTCCGGCGGAGCAAAGCTTTCTGCCTTCCAGTGCATGAATTACTCGAAAGGGAAATGTCCGATCTCCCACCATATTACATACCGCCGCGCTGCCCAAACAGTTTGTGAAGCCTTCCGCGTCTTTTTGGCAACAGGAGATTTCCGCTACACTGTTATTGCAAAAGAGGATTCTGACGGGAAGCTTACCTTACTGCAAGAGAAACTGGCAAAGCTGTCCGCAAAGGAAGCCCGCGCAAAGGATGCCTATCTTTCCGGGATTGATACATTGGAAGAATACAGGGAAAACCGGAGGAAGCTTTCCGCCGAACGCGAAAATATACAGACGGCAGTGGAAGAATTAACTGCCAAACAAAAGACCGGGGACAACCGCACCGACATGCTTGCGCGCATCCAGAATGTTTATGATGTGATATCCTCCGATGCCGATAAGGCCATAAAGGAAAATGCAATCCGCAGCGTCGTGGAGCGGATTATGTATGATAAAAGTTCCGAGAATATGGACATTTTTTTATTTTACAATTAGGCTAGGGGCAATTGCTATTTAGTCCGCCAAACTGGCTTATAATCACCATAGCCAATTCCGGGTTCGTCTGCTTGATATTTACCGGATACTGCAATCTTCTCTCATAACTCCACATAAAACTAACACTCTCCTTCCCACGGCCACGGAGCATCCACCCATCTCCAGCGCTCGTCACAAACATTATTATTGTAAAAATTCATCGGGCCGTAGAGTTTTTCAAATTTGTGGATATGCTCGTCGCGCTTTTTCGCAAGCTGATTAAAACGAACAAGCGCCTCACTGCAGTCCGGGTGTGTATCCAGAAAAATCCTCAAATCATCCATAGAAAAGCTGATTTTGCCAATATGGTTCAACAATTCCTGCCTGCTCATCTCACCCATTTTAATTGCACCTCCTTGCCATAAACTCAAGGTCTAACTGTGCAAAAATTGTCCCCCTGCACCAGGCCTCTTCCTCGGAACAGATATTCCGATAATCCTGCCACGGCACATATGCCATCGCAAGTGCCATCCCTGAAACCGGATCCTGCTTGGATGGAAAACAATCGGTATCCGGTTCATCTTCCCCGCATCCGCAGCCATTTGCCGGAAGCGGCATAGGCCGTACACAGCATGATACAGGTTCGCAGCATTCATTCCTCTGCGCCGACCCACAGCACTGCGGTTCGCAGCATGATGCTG
>CAMWUU010000286.1 GCA_947177515.1 uncultured Lachnospiraceae bacterium | reverse complement strand
TGATTATGTAAATACAGTGGTTGGCGATGCGAAAAATTGTGCATTTGTCCAGGGAATTGTTTGTCAGGGAAATTTTGATGCTATTGTTAATGCGATTGGTATTCTGAATCAGGATGCGGAAGATTGTCATTCCCTTGCTGCTATGTTAAATGGATATTATCCCCATTTTTTAGCGGAAATTACAGAGAATATGGACACACAGGTGATCCATATCAGTACAGACTGCGTGTTTTCCGGAAAACATGGAAATTATACAGAAGAATCGGTCAGGGATGGCGAAACATTTTATGACCGCTCAAAAGCATTAGGTGAGCTGGAAGACAAGAAAAATATAACTTTAAGGAGTTCTATTGTTGGACCGGATAGAAATCCGGAGGGAATTGGTTTGTTCAATTGGTTTATGAAGCAAAGTGGTATAATTCATGGTTATACAAAAGCCATGTGGACAGGAATGACAACGCCTCAACTTGCAAAGATGATTGAAAAGGTGACCCGTCAGCATGCAACAGGGCTATATAATCTTGTTCCTGACCATAATATAAGTAAATATGACCTTTTGAAACTATTTAATCGATATTTCCGGGAAAATCGGATCGAGATACAGCCGGATGAAAGTTTTTGTTCGGACAAGACGTTAATCCGAACCCATTTTGAGTTTCATGAAGTCGTACCCGACTATGAAGTGATGGTATATGAAATGGCAGAGTGGGTAAAAGGACATAATTATCTATATCCGCATTATGATATATAGAAAAAATTGAAAAGAATATCTTTTTTGCTTTTTAACCAGTAGGGTATCGAGAAAGAAATTGTAGCATCTTGAAAGAGGAATGATCATGGGAAAACTGAGATTAATGACCTTTGTTGGAACAAGGCCAGAGGTCATAAAATTATCTGCGATTATAAAAAAGTGCGATCTGTACTTTGAACATATGTTGGTACATACAGGACAAAATTACGATTATAACCTGAACCAGGTATTTTTTGAAGATTTGGGACTGCGCGAACCGGATTATTATCTTGGAGTTGTGGGTGAAAACCTTGGACAGACGATGGGCAATATTATTTCAAAATCATATGAGCTGATGCAGCAAGTAAAACCGGATGCAATTCTTGTATTGGGGGATACAAATTCATGTCTGTGCGTAATATCTGCGAAACGTCTGAGGATACCTATCTTCCATATGGAAGCGGGAAATCGCTGCAAGGATGAAAACTTACCAGAGGAAGTGATCCGCAGAATTGTTGATGTAACAAGTGATGTAAATTTATGCTATTCGGAACATGCCAGAAGGTATTTGTTGGATAGCGGAGTGAAACCGGAATATGTTTTTAAAGTTGGTTCTCCCATGGCTGAAATCCTCTCGGCATATTTGGACGAGATTAACCGGAGTAATGTTCTTGAAAGGCTTGCGTTAGAGGAAGGACGTTATATATTACTATCTGCGCACCGGGAAGAAAATATTGATATTGAAAGTAATTTTATATCCCTGATGGGAGCTGTAAACGCAATGGCTGAAATATATGATATGCCAATCCTGTTTTCCTGTCATCCACGTTCCCAAAAATATATCGAACAGCGGGGATTCGTATTTGACAAGCGTGTAGCCAGACACTCCCCTCTGGGTTTTTTTGACTATAACCATTTGCAGCAAAAGGCATTTTGTGTTGTATCGGATAGTGGTACCCTTCCGGAAGAAAGTGCATATTTCAAGTTTCCAGCCGTATCAGTCCGGACTTCAACGGAACGACCGGAGGCAATGGATTCAGGGGTGTTTACGATAGGATCCATTACAAAAGAGCAGGTTTTACAGGCGGTGGATCTTGCGGTATCCATGAAGAAAAACCAGGATATACCATCGGATGTGGAAGCGTATACGGAAGAAAATGTATCTGTGAAAGTAATAAAAATTATACAGAGTTATGTTGGAATAATAAACAGGATGGTATGGAGAAAGTGAAAAAGATATTGATTGTCAATGCATATTACTATCCGGGATTTCGTTCCGGGGGACCGCAACAGTCCATTATGAATTTGGTTGAAGTGTTTGGTAAGCAGTATCAGTTTTATATTTTAACCCATAATCACGATTTTGGGGTGAATGAACCATATGAAGGGGTGCAGTTCGATAAATGGAATGAAGTTGGTGATGCAAAGGTATTTTATTATTCAAAAAATAGATTTTCCGTGGGATTCTTAAAACAGATGGTTAATAAGTTTGAATTAGTGTATCTGTGCGAGCCATACCAGGAACATTCCTATAAAGTGTTGTTTTTAAAAAGATTAAATTTTGTAAAGCCCAGGATTGTATTGGCACCAATGGGGTGTTTTTCAAAAGGAGCGCTATCTATAAAAGCTGTAAAAAAGAATATTTATTGGAAGTTTTTTCAATGGTTGCGATTGTACAGGGGGATTGAATGGTCATTTTCCTCTGAGATGGAGCACAAGGAGTCAGTAGAACAGATTGGAAATAAGTGCATTGAGAAGTATTATATAGCGGAGGATTTGCCACGAAAATATGAGGATTATCATTTAGAACGTAGTGTTGCAGGCAAGAAAGCAGGTGAGCTTAAAGTTGTATTTTTGTCGCGTATATGTGAAATGAAAAATTTACTATATGCAATAAATGTCATTTGTGCCTTAAAAGGAAATGTTGTTTTTGATATATATGGGACAGTTGAGGATGAAAGTTATTGGGATCAATGTAAACAAGAATTAAAAAAATGTCCTAGTAATATTCGATTTTGTTTTGCTGGGGCAGTTGAATCAAAGAGGGTTTATGAAATTTTTTTGGGCTATGATGTATTTTTTCTCCCAACAAAAGGTGAAAATTTTGGACATGTGATTTATGAAGCGATGGTAGCGGGGTGTATTCCAGTTATTAGTGATAAGACATCATGGGGAGATATAATTTCCCGCAAATGTGGTTCTGTATTATCTCTTGAGAAAAAAGAAGAATTTGTTAAGAACATGCAGGAGTATGTTGATATGGATGAGATACAGATAAGAGAGAGAAGGGAAAATGCAATGAATTATGCGAAGGAAAAGTATTTGGGTGGAGTTAAAATATCAGGATATAGAAATATATTTAATTGAAAGAAGAATTTAGTAATAAGGGAGAAAAAGGAGTGAAAGGTATCAAAAAAGTGGAAGAAATAGAATCGGAATGTTGCAATGTAAAATGATAAGTTATAAATATGAAGATTAGAGGTTATAAAATGCATAAAGAATATTGTGTTTTGAAAATGTATATGAAACTGATTTTGTTTTCAACTATCCTGATTGGAGGAATGACTATTGTAAACTACAAGATGTACGGAGAAGGAGTAGGACTAAGTCTTCAGATAGGAAGGATGGAATTGTTTCTTATACTTATTTTTGAATGTATGGCGATTATATTGTCCATTCCTGTTTTTCTAAAAACAAAAGATATGCGTATTGTGTTGGGAGATAACCAGAAACGGATAAATATTATTATTAATAAACACAAAATACATTGGTTTATTTTTTTTATTTTGTTGGCACAGATAATTTTTTCTATAAAAACAGAAAATGGTATTGTGGGGCATGGATCAACTGCATCCGGAACCATGATATCATATTTATTTAATATATTAAAGATATCTGTATTTATGCCAGTATATTATGTAGTTGCAAGGGATAAATCCAAAAAATTATATTGGATAAATATTATATTTTGGATTGGTTACGAAATATTATGCGGTTGGACAGGATCAATTCTTAAAGTGGTTTTTCTAGAGATTTATTTAAGAGTAAGGGAAGGAGAGTGGAAAATATTAAAAAAATTGATTTGTAATATGAACGGTATTACAACAATTACTGCAATACTATTTGGAGCCGGATTATACCGTTATATGTATGCCGTAAAAAATATGATACGGTATGGTTATACATTTTATCCTCTTGGATTTGTAGATGGATTAGAACGTTTGGTTTCTAGATTTACCTCCTATCCTTTGGCAGTGGTTTCTGTCCAAAACCATGATTCAATGGCCGAATTATTTGCAAAACAGGGAATATGGTATTCGGAAGCAGTTTCAATATTTCGCAGTTTGGTGCCGGGGATGCTTATGCCAAATAAATCATTTCGTACAATGGGAAATATCGTTTTACAGTCAATATACCCCGACATAACTAATTCCACGTCTTCAAATTATTGTGTATGGATGTATTGGTTGAACTTGTTTGAATCTAATTTTTGGGGGTTTGTTTTATCTTTAATTATTCTTGTTTTAGGAGTGATTATATCAAAAAAAATAATTTATTTATTTGACGATGGGAGCAGATGTGTTGATGTTCTTTATTTTTTTCTCCTGTTTAGTCTATTTACCGGAAGTTCATTAGAGAGTTTGCTTGGATATGGGTATATAGGTATGATTTACTTTGTTATTGTAATGTGGTTGTTTCGGATAATATCAATTAAAAGGTTAGTAGCTATTTGATAAATTTATAGAGGTATTGTAGTGATACTTGTTACTTAAGGAGGATGAGTGAAGATGAATATTTTATTTATTACGGCAAATGGTATAGAAGATTTACCATTTGGTGGGGCAAAGGTAAGTCGAAGAAATTATATGGCGTTAAAGAACTTGGGTAAAGTCAGAGTATATACTTTGAAAAAGAGATCCAATTTGTGTAGTTTAATTTCAATTCTAGAAGGATATTTTCCACCTATCTTAAAAAAAGATCATAAGGAACTAAGAAATATAATTAAAAATAAATATGATTTAATATTTTATGATGGGTCTATATTCGGAAAACTCATTAATGTGACAAAGAATTCAAGAAATATTGTATTTTATCATAATTGTGAGCAAGACTTTATAAGTGTGAGATTTGGCAATAGAAATTCGCTTAAAAAGAAAATATATCAGATATTAATCCGAAAAAATGAAAGTTATTTGACCAAGCATGCAG
>CAMWUU010000285.1 GCA_947177515.1 uncultured Lachnospiraceae bacterium | reverse complement strand
TTGTCTTTCCGCTTGAAATCAAAAATAGCATTCAGGAACATCCGCATAGCTATTATCTCACTTTCTTTGAAAAATCCCGATTTTTGATAAAAGGTTTACTTGAAAATCAAGTATAACACATTCCATTGCTGTTGTCCATCTTACCACCTTTGAGACAAAATGTTTCAAAGTGCAGCCCCATATTAGCTTTTGTGGAACGAATAGGGCACAGGACATATAAACATACCACCCCCCTGCTGAACGCGCCCGGAAACTCTTGATATAAGCGGGTTTGAAACAGCTAAATGGTAACAGACCAGCCGTGGATTCTTCTGCACCGCCTCCTCGAATTCGTTTTTTATCACAATCCTTTCTCCCCTGTTACAGGTACCAGATACCGTTGCCCTGATACTGTCACCGCCTCCTCGAATTCCATGCCATACACAGCCTTCAGATTTTCTACGCTTGCCACTTCCTTTGTCTTTCCCGAAGCAAAAAGTTTTCCTTCCTTCATAATCAATAATTCATCACAATAGCGCAGCGCCAGATTAATATCATGTAACACTGCAACTACTGTTACTGCCTTCTTCTCACAAAGCTCTGCCATCACCGCCATTAGTTCCATCTGATGTCGCAGATCCAGATGGGAAACGGGTTCGTCCAAAAAAATCCATTCCGTCCCCTGTGCGATCGCACGCGCTGTAACAACACGTTGTAATTCACCTCCACTTAGGCAGAGAATACTTTGATCTGCAAAGATAAGGCAATTCGTCAGCCGCATCGCCTCCTGCACTGCCCTTTTATCCTCCTCCTTTAGCGCTTCAAACCGCCCTATATGCGGTGTCCTTCCCATCATTACAAGCTCCCGCGCAGTAAAGTCAGATTCTGGCATCATGCTTTGCGGCACATAAGAAAGAATGCGCGCCAAATCTTTCTGCCGATATTCCTCCAGAAATTTTTCACCAAGGCATACAGCCTTCCCGGATGGCAAAAGCCGCAGCAAATGCCGCAGCAGGGAAGTTTTCCCCGATCCATTCGCGCCGAGGATCCCGTAAAAATGTCCGGTTCCCAACTCAAAACTCACATCACACAGCACCGGTCGGCCAGCCGTTTTTGGTTCCCAGGAAAGTTCCTGTACGCGAACGGCATGCCCTGTTTCTGGCATGTTACAATCCGTTTTTAGGGAAACTGCGGACTTATGCCGCCCGCGCCCACTTTTTTCTTTTCTCCTGCCCAAACCCTATCTCCTTCCGGCCATACCCATATCCATTAACCATACCAAAACTCTGTTCCCCCTTATGTCCCTTTCACACGTGCTAACAGAAAAATAAAATATGGAGCCCCGATCAAAGCTGTCACAACTCCCACCGGAATCTCTGTCGGCGCAGTAACTGTCCTTGCCAGCATATCGCAGAAGATCATAAAAAGCGCCCCGCAGACCGCAGCGCACGACAAAAGTTTTTTATGCTCCGGTCCAAACAGCAAGCGCATACAATGCGGTACAATCAGACCTACAAAACCGATCACACCGCTTACGGACACGCACGCTGCCACAAGAAAAGTTCCTGCCACAATAATAATGGCGCGCGTAGCTTTTAGCGATACACCGAGTGTTACCGCACTATCTTCCCCCGCTGAAAGGAGATTTAATTCCCTGCCAAACGAAAAAAGCACGAGATACCCTATAAGTAAAAAAAACGCCAGAAAATGAACTTTTTCCCAGGTCGCTGCACTAAAACTTCCCAATGTCCACATGTAAATTTTTTCCAGTTCATCCTGATGCCTTGTCATCAAAAATGAGATCAGGGCGGATAGGAAGGAACTAACAGCCGTGCCAGTCAAAAGCAAATGCACTGCCTTTCCCCTGCCGCCCGCACAGGCAATCTGATAAACCACAAAAACCGTGGCAAGCCCGCCAAAAAATGCTGCAAAACCAGTCAGGCTAATCCCCAAAAACCATGCCCCTGAACCAAACAACATGGCAATGGTCGCACCGAGTGCCGCACCGGAAGAAACCCCCAAAATATGCGGGTCGGCAAGTGGGTTGCAAAACAACCCCTGAAATGCCGCGCCTGTCGCAGAAAGTCCTGCCCCGACAAGCCCTGCCAGAATGACACGTGGCAGACGTACCTGAAAAAGAATCCGTCCATAAACCTCTGCAATTCCTTTTGTATCCACAAACTTTCCAATTACCGGAAATTTTTCTATAAGCAGGCGCAGGGCATCCCCCACGCCCAAATGTGCTGATCCAACACAGGCTGCCACAAGCAGCACAATAAAAAGAAGTACAATCAAAATAGGAAACCCGAAACAAAACGGAATACGCTTCCCAAAATGCTTTCTGTCTTCCCGCTCCATTTTCTTATTTTTCTGTTCCATCCTTCCTCTCATTCCGCCATATATGGGATATTTTCCATCAAGGTAACTTTACGCAAAATCACAGGTCTGCCTCCCAAAAAACCGTGCCGCCGGTTTCCTGTCAGCACGGCCTAGCTAAAGTTATGTCCTAACAGCACTACAAGATTTACTGCATGGGCTGCGTGTGGAATAATTCTGCTAATTGCACAAATATTTCCGCATTTTTATGGCTCTGGCGGTCAAGCATATGATACGTATCAAATTCCACTACCATATTATTTTTCACAGCAGAAAGCTCCTCATACCCCGGGGTCGCACAAAAACTTTCTGCCTGTCCTTCCCCAATTATAATAATCTGTGGGTCGGCTTCCAATAAAGTTTCATGGTCGATCATCCATCCTTCCACTTCCTGCGCAATATTTTTCCCGCCTGCAGCCGTCAATAACTGCCCAATAAAGGTGGAACCTCCCGCTGTATAATCCCCGTACTCGCCAAAACCTACCACATAATAAACTGTTGGCGCTTCAAAGTCTGCATATTCTTCCCCGGAATACTTTGCTATTGTATCATTTACTGTCTGCTCTGCCTGTTCCGCTAAGGTATCACCCGCTTCTTTCTGTCCGGTCAGCTCCCCTAGCGCACGGATCATATCATAAACCCCATCCATATTTTTGCTGTCATACAGCACCGCCACCGGGATGCCCAGATCCTTGAGCTGCTTTCTTGTTTCCTCCGAAAAATGTATTGAACCAATAATCAAATCCGGCTCCAGCGCAAGAATCGCTTCAATATCCGGTTTTGAGATGGTTCCCACCGATGGGATATTTGCCGTTTCCGCAGGAGTATCACAATAATCCGTCCGCCCTACCACGCGTTCACCCGCACCAAGGGCAAACAGCATATCCGTAATATTAGGTCCCATCGAAACAATGCGCTGTGGAATGCCCGCAAGCTCTAGTACCGTTTTATCCGGGAGTGTCACAGAATACGGCAAATCCACATCGGCCGAACCAATTTCCGGCTCGATGGTAGGCGTTGCTTTTGGTGTCTGCGTCGCCCCAACCACCGGCGAAGGGGTTGGTTCTTCCCCATCCACGCCCTTACCACAGGCGGCCATACCCGCGAGCATTCCAAAACAAAGCAGGAATGCCCAGAGTTTCTTTGTTACGTTTTTCATAGTTCCTCCATGCTCCTCCCCTCTCCCGGGAGTGCATAAAAATATACTCACATGGCAGGTTTCCTGGCTTATGGATCTTTTTACTTTCCGCATCTTCTCAAGGGCGGCCACCCTCAATGATATCCCGCAGATTTCATCCCCAATCACAGTAGTGGGAGCTGTCACGGATTTTCACCGTGTTCCCTTTTACCCCGTTTTACCGGGCACCACATGGCAGTTTCCCATTATAGAGGAAAATATCGGATTTTGCAATATTTTTTTCTTTCTCTTTCCGGTCAACCAACGACCATTCTCTAGCAACTATACTTCCCGCTTCTTTGATGCCGCAAAGAAAACGTATATTTTCGTTCCCTTGCCCGGCTCGCTAAATAGCTTGATACGCGCACCATGGCATATCGCAATATGCCTAACGATTGCAAGCCCCAGCCCCGTCCCTCCTGTTGATTTTGAACGGCTCTTATCCACGCGGTAAAAACGCTCAAAAATCCGCTCCTGATGCCCGGCTGCTATCCCAATCCCCGTATCCTCAACCGCAAGAAAGACTTCCCCGTCCTTTCCGCCCACCCTTACAGCAACCTGACCACCACGCCGGTTATAGCGTATCGCATTGTCTACCAGATTATATATAAGTTCCTCCATCATATCCCGGTTCGCCAAAATCACATATTTTTCCAAAGGAAAATTTTCCCCGGAAAAATTTTCTAAAGAAAAGGAAAGTTCCACCCCATGTTTTTTTGCATTCAGCCAGAGCATGTCCACACAGGTTTTTGCAAGTTCCGAAAGTTCCACCGGCTCCCGCTCCAGATCCCCTTTTTGTACATCCAGTTCAGATAGGCGCAGCGTATCATTGATCAGTGCCAGAAGCCTTTTGGAACTGCGCCCGATCTCCCCCGCGAAGCGCTGTGCATCCTCCCCCTTTGCCATGCCGTTTTCAATTAGCTCCGCGTAGCCCTGGATGGAGGTGAGCGGGGTTTTTAACTCATGCGAAACATTAGCGGTAAATTCCTGGCGCATCAAGGCACTTTGCAAAATATCCTCATGCTGTTTGCGGATGGTCTGCAAAAACGGCCTAAGTTCACGGTAAACTTCCTTTCCGCCTGCAAATTCCACCTCCCCCGCAAGACGCTCGATGGGCGCGATTAGACGGCGCGTTAAGACATGCGCGAGCAGCATGCACAAAAGAAATAAAAGCAGGGAAAGAAAGAGCACCATCGGCAGCACCCCAGTAAAAACACCGAGGATGCTATCCGCCTCTTTCGAGACACGCAGCACAATATCATGATCCAGCCGCAGCGCATAGTAAAAAGTATTTTTGTGGAAAGTCGGGGAATTGCGCACAATCCACCCCGCCCCGCCCGCTAAACCCACCAAAACATGACCGCCGTAGCCGAGGTGTGGATTAAATTGCACCTGAGACGCGGCTAAA
>CAMWUU010000284.1 GCA_947177515.1 uncultured Lachnospiraceae bacterium | reverse complement strand
TATGCCACGTAAAACTGCATCAATACTGGAGATATGGAGTTTTGCACATGACTATGGAACTAAAAATAAGAGGTGATAAAATGAAAAAAGTAGCGGAAAATATTTTTTATGCCGGGGCGCAGGTCGACGGCGGATTTTTATTTGAGAATCAGTATGAGGTGCCGGAGGGTGTTACATATAATTCTTATGTTATTATGGATGAGAAAATAGCAGTGCTGGACACAGCGGACGGGAAAGTAAAAGAGCAGTGGCTTTCAAACATAGAAGAAATACTTTCCGGGAAGACACCGGATTACCTGGTAGTATCACATATGGAACCGGATCATGCAGCAAATATTGGAATATTTTTGAATAAATTTCCAAACACCACCGTTGTAGCGAACCAAAAGACCTTTGATATCTTAGCTTGCTATTTCGATGTGGATCTATCCGGGCGCAGCCATATGGTGAAAGAAGGCGATACACTTTCCCTCGGTGCACATACACTTCAGTTTTTCATGGCTCCAATGGTGCATTGGCCAGAGGTTATGGTCAGCTACGAGCAAAAGGAGAAAATCCTGTTCTCAGCGGACGCATTCGGCAATTTCGGAAAAATAGAAGATATTTTTCTTGCGCCAGGGCAGGAGGAAAAATGGCAGGAAGATGCGGCGCGCTATTTCTTTAATATTGTTTGAAAATACGGTAAGCCGGTACAGCAGCTTTTAAAAAAGGCACAGGGACTTGACATCCGCATGATCTGTCCGCTGCACGGACCGATCTTAACAGAAAATCTTTCGTATTTCTTAGAAAAATATAATGATTGGAGCAGTTACCGCGCCGATAAAAAAGGAGTGCTGGTGCTTTCTGCCTCCATCTATGGCAATACCGATAAAGCGGCGTGTTATCTTGCACAGTGTATCCGTGAAAACGGGATTCCAGTAAAGCATATGACGCTTGCGGGTGCCGATTTATCCTATGCAGTAGCGGAGGCATTCCGTTATGAAACCGTTGTCTTTGCCTGTGCCACCTATGATGGGGGGCTATTCCCATGTATGGAAAATCTGTTGTACCGCTTGACTTCCAAAAATTTCCAGAATAAGAAGATTGGTCTGGTGGAAAATGGTTCATGGGCACCGATGGCAGCCGGGAAGATGAAGGCGGAATTGGAGAAACTTTCCTTGATGGAATTTGTCGGGCAGACTGTTACAATAAAAGGCGCAGTACAGGAAGAGGACAAAGAAAAACTAAAAGAACTGGCACAAAATATAAAAACAATATCCGTTGAGTGATCCATAGAGGAAGCCCCTACCTCTTTAGGTAGGGGAGGATGTCACGGGACAAAGATAATTAAGTGTGTTATAATTGGAAAAATTCCGCCGGATTACGGGCTGGTATCAGGGAAAGAAAATGGAGGAACAATGAAGGAACGGCCGATTTTAAGAAACAAACTCTTTTTGTATTTCACGGAATTTTTTGCCGGGATGAGTGTGATGGCAGTGGAACTCGGGGCAAGCAGGCTGTTGGCACCCTATTTTTCATCCTCGCAGATTGTCTGGACAATTGTAATTGGAACAATAATGATTGCGATGGCACTTGGCAATCTCTATGGCGGGAAAAGTGCCGACAAAGATCCGAATCCTGATAAACTTTACGCGAGGGTTCTGATTGCTGCGGTCTGGATTGCCCTGATTCCAGTACTTGGGAAATATATTATCCTCGGAGTATCCGCTCTGATGATCTTTACCGTAAACAGCAATTTCCTTATCTGGGCAGCGTTTGCGGCCTGCATGGTTATTTTTGTATTTCCGCTGTTCCTGCTTGGCACTGTTACGCCTTCCCTTGCAAAATATACGGTGGATAAACTGGAGGACTCCGGGCGGGTGGTCGGTACGCTCGGGGCAGCAAATACCATTGGAAGTATTATTGGTACTTTTATGCCGACTTTTGTAACAATCCCAACCGTTGGAACTTCTGTGACCTTTTTAATTTTTGCGGGAATATTGATTTTTCTAGCCCTCGCTTATTTTATCAGTTGTAAAGCGGGGCGCGTGCGCTGTATTGTGGCGCTGGTTCTGTTTATGATTGCCTGTATCTTCGGCTCTGCAAACAGCTTTGCATTCTGGGAAAAAGGATTGACCTATGAGGGGGAATCCATTTACAATTATCTCCAGGTAAAGGAGGATGACCGCAGGGTAATTCTCTCGACCAATGTGCTGTTTGGAGTGCAGTCCGTTTTTATGAAGGGAGATGGACTGACCGGGATGTATTACGATTATGCGATGGCGGCACCGCTTATGGCAGGAATGGGGGAGCGGGAGGATTTTAGTATCCTAGTTCTCGGTATGGGGACGGGAACCTACGCGACCCAGTGCCGGAAATATTTCGGAGATATCCGGATTGAGGGCGTGGAGATTGATGGGGCAATTACAGAACTGGCAAGGCAATATTTCGCGCTCCCAGAGGATGTGCCGGTAACAACCTATGATGGCAGGGCGTATCTGAATGCGGTGGACGAAAAATATGATGTGATTATGGTGGATGCATACCAGGATATTACCATCCCTTTCCAGATGTCCTCGTTCGAATTTTTTACATTAGTACGGATGCATTTGAAAGAGGATGGGGTTATGGTGGTAAATATGAATATGCGGGCTGGTGGGGAAGGCAATATTAACCAGTATCTTGCGGATACAATCGCGCAGGTTTTTTCCCATGTTTATACAGCGGATGTGCCCGGGACGACCAACCGGGAACTGTTTGCCTCCAATTGTCCTGATATATTGGAAAAATTTGATAGAAACAGTAATAAAATAGAAAATACAGATCTAATCCAGTTGTTTGGGCAGGTAGCAAAAAAACTGGTGCCTTATAAGGCGGGAAATTATATTATGACGGATGATAAAGCGCCGGTGGAATTGCTTGGTATACAGGTTATAGATGAGATTATCCGCGACGAAGTGGAATATTACCGGGATATCTATGAGCGGGAAGGAATTTCTGGACTGCTTGGGAGTTTTTAGCAGGAAAAAATTGGACGGGAACTGGCGATTGTGCGAACGGTGCGGTTTCTGGATTTCCCGGTGGTGTAAGAAAATAGGATAAAGTGGGGTTCTTATGGAAAAAAGAAAACAAAAAGTGCGTACAAATTGTGATTCTTGCGCAAATTATGGATACGACGAGGAATATGGATACTATGTTTGCGAAGTAAATCTTGACGAGGATGAGATGGGATGTTTTCTGCGTGGAACGGTAGCAAGCTGCCCCTATTACCGCCGGGATGATGAGTATGCAGTGGTGAGAAAGCAGATGTAGGTGGATATTTTTAGGCGTATGTTACTGCCTGGTTTGCAATGGGGCAAGACCAGAAGACATAAATGGGAATAAGAATATAAGGCAAGAGGGAGAATTGGATGGGACAATATCAGAATGAAATTTTTGATAAAGTGGGGGAGTCGGAACAGGAAACGGTTCTTGCGATTTATCGTTCCATGGTGGGAATGCCCGGCTGTACCTGGAGCATGGATTATCCCGATGGGAGGGAGATCACATCGGATCTGGCAAGGGAAGCTCTTTATTGTATGCGCGGACAGGATGGAAAAATCCTTGGGCTGATATCCGTGGATGAGGATGAAGCCGTTGCAACCCTGCCCCTGTGGAACCAGGAAGTCAAAAGGCCAGCGGAACTTGCACGACTTGCCGTGATACAGGAATATCAGAACCGGGGGCTTGCACGCAGGCTGATTTTGTCCGTAATGGAAATTCTGGAACAACGGGGATTTGATGCGGTGCGTTATCTTGTCAGTCCGGGGAATAAAAAGGCACTTGCTTCCTATGCAAAGCTTGATTTTGAATATCGGGGCAAGGCTTTTTTATATGAACAGGAATGGCTTTTGTATGAGAAAAGATTTAAATAAATATATTTTGCTACAATAATCTGATTCCAAGTACTTATCCTATCTGTATCAGGAACCAGGTGGAAAGAAATGGAATGTCTGTGGGAAAGTGGATTGAGAAAGATCTTCTTCCCGTGGCAGAAATGAGGAGATTTATGCATGATCGTTTAACAAAAGGTGATATAAAAAAAATGGAGGAAGAAATTGAGTACCGCAAGCTTTTTGTTCGCAAAGAGGCAATTGAAGCGCTCAAAGAAGCCCGTGCCCAGGGCGATTTAAGTGAAAATTTTGAATATTATGCCGCAAAGCGCGATAAAAATAAGAATGAGAGCCGGATCCGTTATCTGGAGCGAATGATTAAAACCGCGCAGATCATCGAGGACACCTCGAATGAGGATGAGGTTGGTCTTTATAATACGGTTGAACTTTATTTTGAGGAGGAGGATGAACTAGAAACCTACCGTCTTGTAACTACAGTGCGCGGGAATACATTAAATGGTTCTGTCAGTATTGATTCGCCGATTGGCAAGGCCATCCTTGGAAAAAAGCTTGGTGACCGGGTTTATGTGGCAATCAATGAAAAAGCAGGGTATTATGTGGTGATTAAAAAAATTGAGAAGACACAGGATGATGGAACGGATAAATTGAGAAAATTTTGATCTGTGTTATGCAGAAAAAGATTGCGTGGGAAGCAGGAAGGGGTGGGATTTTTGGGCGAAAAATGGAGAGAAAAAGGCTTCTTTGCCGAAAAGTTTACCGGGAATTCTTTTATTTTAGAAACTCTTAATTAGTTCGTCACAGCTTGCACACAAATTCCCGATATAATAATAAGTGTAAAGTAAAGGAGTGAGCAAAATATTCAAAGCGCGCATTGACCGCTCGCTCCGCCTAACAATTATCCAATTTTTGATAGATACTTTTTCCCACTACAACCCTTCTAAGGAAAGAAGCTGCCGAAAGGCAGCTTCTTTCCTTTTTTCTGATTTTTCCGTAGGTTTCCCAAGTCACCTTTTTATGTCCCCTTCATATATTTAGATTATAACACGCAAAAAAGCAGGTATCCCAATGG
>CAMWUU010000283.1 GCA_947177515.1 uncultured Lachnospiraceae bacterium | reverse complement strand
CCATGTGTGTGTTGTTGGCGCTCTGCGCCCCTGCTCTTAACGCTGTGTTGTTCATGTGTGAACCTCCTTTGATTATTTTGTTTGTGTATATAAAAAGGACTCTATCCTTTGTTTGGGATAGAATCCTTTGAAAAAACCACGAAAAAAGGGGAAAACTCTTAAATGAGTTTTCCCCTAATCGTTAAAGATAGATTTTACAAACGAAATCCTCAAAGCAGTTCGCCTTTGTGTACTCCGGACGATGTGCCATAAAATCATTCACATCCGCTCTGGTTATCAGATACTCCGTAAAGTACATATATTTGTAATCTACTTTCCTACATTGGCAATCGCTGCCTGTGCTGCTGCAAGTCTTGCAATCGGCACCCTGAACGGTGAGCAGGATACATAGTCAAGCCCAATCTTATGGCAGAACTCTACCGAAGACGGATCTCCGCCGTGCTCGCCGCAGATACCAACATGCATATTCGGATTTACTGGCTTGCCAAGCTTAATCGACATCTCCATCAGCTTGCCGACACCGGTCTGGTCAAGCTTTGCGAACGGATCATTCTCGAAGATCTTCGTGTCGTAGTAAGCATTTAAGAACTTGCCCGCATCATCCCTGGAGAAGCCGAAGGTCATCTGTGTCAAGTCGTTTGTACCAAAGCAGAAGAAATCAGCTTCTTTTGCAATCTCGTCCGCAGTAAGAGCTGCCCTTGGAATCTCAATCATCGTACCAACTTCGTACTCAAGTTTGATACCTGCTGCCGCGATCTCCGCGTCAGCCGTTTCAACAACGACTTTCTTTACAAACTTCAGCTCTTTGATCTCGCAGATTAACGGAATCATGATCTCCGGCTTCACCGTCCAGTCGGAATGTGCCTTCTGTACGTTGATTGCCGCACGGATAACAGCCTTTGTCTGCATCTTTGCAATCTCCGGATAGGTGACAGCAAGACGGCATCCTCTGTGACCCATCATCGGGTTGAACTCGTGCAGGGAAGTAATGATCGTCTTAATTGTTTCAACGGACTTGCCCTGAGCTTTCGCAAGTTTCTCGATATCAGCCTCTTCGGTTGGAACAAACTCATGAAGCGGCGGATCCAGGAAACGGATTGTTACCGGGCAGCCCTCAAGCGCTTCGTAAAGTTTCTCGAAATCACTCTGCTGGTATGGCAGGATCTTCTCGAGTGCAGCCTCTCTCTCCTCTACAGTATCGGAGCAGATCATCTCGCGGAATGCAGCAATCCTGTCTTCCTCGAAGAACATATGCTCAGTACGGCAAAGGCCAATACCCTCTGCGCCAAGCTCACGGGCCTTCTTTGCGTCAGCCGGCGTATCTGCATTTGTGCGAACCTTTAACTTCCTATACTTGTCCGCCCATGCCATAACACGGCCAAATTCGCCTGCAATCGTCGCATCCACGGTAGCAATCTGACCAGCGTAGATATTTCCGGTCGTACCATCGATGGATACAAAATCTCCCTCATGGAATTCTTTTCCAGCAAGTGTGAACTTCTTGTTCTCCTCATCCATCGCGATATCGCCGCAGCCGGATACACAGCAGGTACCCATACCGCGTGCAACTACTGCTGCGTGGGAAGTCATACCACCGCGCACGGTTAAGATACCCTGGGCAACCTTCATACCAGTGATATCTTCCGGGGAAGTTTCAAGACGTACAAGGACAACCTTCTCGCCCCTGCCTGCCCAAGCCTCAGCATCCTCAGCCGTAAATACAACCTTGCCGCAAGCAGCTCCCGGGGAAGCACCAAGACCCTTGCCAAGCGGTGTGGCAGCCTTTAATGCAGCCGCGTCGAACTGCGGGTGAAGCAGCGTATCAAGGTTACGAGGATCAATCATCGCAACCGCCTCCGCCTCAGTCTTGTGTCCCTCATCTACAAGGTCACATGCAATCTTAAGTGCAGCCTGTGCGGTTCTCTTACCATTGCGGCACTGCAGCATGTAGAGCTTCTTGTTTTCTACTGTGAACTCCATATCCTGCATGTCATGGTAGTGGTCTTCCAGAGTCTTGCAAACTTTGATAAACTCCGCATAAGCTTCCGGGAACTCCTGCTCCATCTGTGCAATCGGCATCGGGGTGCGCACGCCGGCTACCACATCCTCGCCCTGTGCGTTCTTTAAGAACTCGCCCATCAGCTTCTTCTCGCCAGTTGCAGGGTCACGGGTAAACGCAACACCGGTACCGGACTCGTTGTTTAAGTTACCAAATACCATCGGCATTACATTGACTGCGGTACCCCAGGAATACGGGATATCGTTGTCGCGGCGGTATACATTCGCGCGAGGGTTGTCCCATGAACGGAATACTGCCTCAATCGCGAGCTTTAACTGCTCTACCGGGTCGGATGGGAAATCCTTGCCAAGCTGGTTCTTGTACTCTGCCTTGAACTGCTCTGCAAGTGTCTTTAAATCGGAAGCGGTCAGCTCAACATCGTACTGAACCCCCTTCTCTTCCTTCATTTTATCGATCAGTGCCTCAAAATACTTCTTGCCAACCTCCATAACAACATCCGAGAACATCTGGATGAAACGGCGGTAAGAATCGTATACGAAGCGCTCAAATGCCGGATCAGGGTTGCCAGCGATCATCGCAGCAACAACCTCGTCATTTAAGCCCAGGTTTAAGATGGTATCCATCATACCAGGCATGGAAGCGCGCGCACCGGAACGAACCGAAACAAGGAGCGGATTCTTAAGATCGCCAAATTTCTTGCCGTTGATCTTCTCCATCTCGGCAACAAACTGCATCGTCTGCCCCATAATCTCTTCATTGATCTTGCGTCCGTCCTCGTAATACTGCGTGCAGGCCTCAGTAGTGATCGTGAAGCCCTGCGGCACCGGAAGACCAATATTGGTCATCTCGGCAAGGTTCGCACCCTTACCGCCAAGCAGTTCGCGCATGCTCGCATTACCTTCGGTAAACAAGTATACCCATTTCTTTGCCATTGAAAAATTACCTCCTAATGAATTTTGACTGTCCTGCGCCCTTTCGCGGCTTGTCCTTGCCCGCAATCACCATATGGGGCAATATACCATCTTCCGGCCACACCAAAAGAAACGCCTTCCCAGTCGTCAGACTTTATTATAACATAGAAATTTTACCTTGGAAACACTTTTTTTCCATTTCCCCAAAAATTTTCCGGATCATCGTAAATTTTTAGGGTCGGGAGGCCTATTTCCCCTTCTTCCCCATTGCAGTCAATCCGTATATAAAGTTCCCCGGCAGAAAGCTTTCATTCTCCCTGCCGGGTTTGATACTTTCCGGTCACAGCAAGGATGCTGGCCAAAAGTAAAGGACAGCCAATCATGTTTCCGCCCCATAACATCCCCTTTAAAAGTTAAATTTATCCTCAAAGTATGCTTTTAAATCTTCAATCTTTACACGCTCCTGTGCCATCGTATCACGGTCGCGCACTGTAACTGCATGATCTGTTTCGGACTCAAAATCGTAGGTGATGCAGAACGGCGTTCCAATTTCATCCTGCCTGCGGTAACGCTTTCCAATATTCCCGCGATCGTCAAACTCACAATTGTACTTTTTTGACATCTCAGCATAAATTTTCGCTGCACCTTCATTCAGCTTCTTAGAGAGCGGCAGCACACCGATCTTAACTGGGGCGATCGCCGGATGGAAATGGAGTACCGTGCGCATCTCACCACCCTCAAGTTCCTCTTCATCATAGGCAGCACAGAGAAAAGCAAGCGTTACGCGATCCGCGCCAAGCGATGGCTCGATCACATACGGAATATACTTTTCCTGCGTTTCATCATCGAAATACGACATATCCTGTCCGGAGGTATTCTGATGCTGTGTTAAGTCGTAATCCGTACGGTCTGCAATTCCCCAGAGTTCACCCCAGCCAAACGGGAACAGGAATTCAATATCGGTGGTACCTTTACTGTAAAAGCAGAGTTCTTCCGGTGAATGGTCACGCAGACGCATTTCTTCCTCCTTAATGCCAAGGGAAAGCAGCCAGTCGCGGCAGAATCCACGCCAGTACTGGAACCATTCCAGATCCGTACCTGGCTTGCAGAAGAATTCCAGTTCCATCTGCTCAAACTCCCTTGTGCGGAAAATAAAATTTCCCGGTGTGATCTCATTGCGGAAGGACTTTCCAATCTGGCCAATACCAAATGGTACTTTCTTACGGGAAGTTCTCTGTACATTCTTAAAATTTACAAAAATTCCCTGCGCTGTTTCCGGACGTAGGTAAACCGTGTTTTTTGCGTCCTCCGTTACACCCTGGAAGGTTTTGAACATCAGGTTGAACTGGCGGATTTCCGTGAAATCCTTTTTGCCGCAACTCGGGCAGCAGATTTCATGCTCTTTTACAAAATCCTGCATTTTCTCATTGCTCCACGCGTCAACTGCTCCGTCCAACACAAAATTATTTTCTGCACACCAGTCCTCAATCAGCTTATCCGCGCGGAAACGCTCATGGCAGCCCCTACAGTCCATTAACGGGTCAGAAAAGCCGCCTAAATGCCCGGAAGCGACCCAGGTCTGCGGATTCATCAGGATTGCACAGTCCACACCGACATTGTAGGGACTTTCCATTACGAATTTCTGCCACCATGCCTTTTTTATATTGTTTTTGAGTTCTACGCCGAGATTGCCGTAATCCCAGGTATTTGCAAGGCCTCCATAGATTTCGGAACCTGCGTACACGAACCCTCTCGCTTTTGCGAGCGCTACAATTTTGTCCATTGACTTTTCCATAATCGATTACCTCCATTTTTAGTTCCGCATATCCCCTTCTAGCACCACTAACCGGAAAAAGAAATATCTGTCCGCAAGCTCCCAGATATTTCTTTCTGGTACTATCCGGGGATATGCTGATTGAGTTCCGCATATCCCCTCCCAGCACCACTAACCGGAGAAAGTAATATCTGTCCGCAAGCTCCCAGATATTTCTTTCTGGTACTATCCGGGGATATGC
>CAMWUU010000282.1 GCA_947177515.1 uncultured Lachnospiraceae bacterium | reverse complement strand
GGACGGAAAACACTCCATGGGTGGGGCGGGAGAAGGTTAGCTGCGGGACTAATAATAAGGAGAAGAAAATATGAAAAAATGTATGATGTTTTTTGCTGCATTCCTGTGCGTACTTATGCTTGGCGCATGTACGGCGGTGCAGGTATCCGGGGAACTTATGTTAAATGCGGATGGGAGCGGTACAAGGAAAATCGTTGGAAGAATTGCAAAGCAGGATTATCAGGACGGTTACGGCAGTGCATACTATTATTTCAAACAGCACGGGGAGGAGCTTGCCGCATCCCTGGAACAGATTTATGCAAAGGAAGTAGAAGGCAGCGGGGAGTGGCTGAAGATCACAGTGGATGATAGCGGCAGCGATTGGGAAACCATAACCCTGTCCTTTGACTTCTCCTCCCTTGAAGAATATGCAGGGCGGCTGCGCACCTTGGCTTACAATGAAAACTTTGCAGGAAATTATACGGATCCGCAGGTTACCGTAGAAGGTGGGCAGGTAACCGGGTATTCCGAATCCACGGCGGTGATGACAGCAATCTTTAAGAGCCTGCAAAGCAGCGTAATGGAGGATGAAGCGCTCTACGATGAACGCTGCACGAAGGACGGCGAGGCATTAAACGATGGGTCGGCGGACGGTCAGCTTTTAGAGTACGGGGTGGAACTGATCAAACCGGAAAACGGGAGCGGATTTGACCTTGTTATGGACGGAAAGGAAATGATAAGCCTTGCGGCTGTGGATGGCATGTTTACTTACGCGGCAGCAGGAAGCGGGGAAGAGGAAACAAATGAGGTTGGTTTGGTGCTTGATTACCGGTTTGACGGGGACTTAACAAATAGTGGAAAGGCACAGGAAAACGACCTTGTTATGGGATCGGGTTCCACATCGGAAACACCAGTTTTTACGGAAGGAATTGACGGGCAGGCAGTACTTTTTGACGGAGCCAGCTACCTTGCATCCCCAAATAAGACATATAGTTATAAGGAAATGACCATCAGCTTTTACTACCGGATGGACGCGTATACCGAAACGGATACCGGCGCGAATATGGTACTTGTCCCGGCTGGACTGGGTGCACTAGGCAGCGGTGTAGTCGATGTGGAATTTATCCGGGAGGCAGATGTAAACGGAACGATGCTGCTTGGTAAAATGAACAGTTCCAACTGGCAGACCCAGGATAAGCTTTATTCAGAAGGCTACCTGATGGAAAAACATCTCTCAGAGTGGCACTGCTACACACTCGTTTATCGGAATGAGTATGGAGAGGATGGCGCGATTGAAGATGCTTTTGTGTACATGTATATTGATGGGAAGCTTGCTGCTAGGTCAAGGCTTTCTGCAGCGGCAGGGCTGACTTATAGCCTTGGAAGCTATGACGATGGTTCCGTGGGGGACCCGAACGGTGGATTCAATGTGGGCGGATATTTTGAGAACGGTTTGGTAAAGCGCGGTTGTACGGGTGCGCTTGATAATCTGATGGTATTTGATGGTGCGCTTAGTGAAGAAGAGATCAACACACTTTGCTATACCGTAAAGGTGGACAAGGAATATGATCCGGATATTGTGGATGTAGCGGAGCCGGAAGAAACTCCTGCACCAACAAAAGAGCCTGAGGCTACACCGGAGCCGACAAAGTCGCCACAACCAACTTCGGGCGCTGTGACTGGGATGGACCAGGATGGAAGCAGTAATACCGCCGTTGTTGTAATCGTTGTTGTGGGTGCTGTTATCCTTGTGGGGGTAGTGGTAGTTGTTTTGATGACAAAGCGCGGAAAAACCCGATAGAAAGGGGTGTTGCGAATGAAGAAAAGAGGCTTTGCCCTCCTGCTAAGTTTCCTGCTTATGGCGGCATTTGCCGCCTGCGGCGAAAGGCAGGGGGAAGATACTGCCCCGGGCAAGGAGGATGGTTTTTTGCAGGAGGATCAGAATCACGGTAATAAAGGGACAGAGGGCGATGACCATGATCGGGGAAACAGTAATCTGGAAATGGACGGGGACGGACAGGGGGAGATTGGGGATATGCTGACATTAACAGCGTTAAATGTGGAACATGCGCCGATCGTGGACGGTTCCGGGATGAGCGGTACGGGCGGAAGGATACATCTGCATTCCGCGGATGCAAATAAAATGTATAAGGGTACGGGGGATACCTTCCTCTTTGACATAGGGCATACCGAAAAATTAGGCGAACTTCATATCTGGAATTATAATGCGCCCGGGGATACGGGGTGCGGTTTAAAGGAGGTTGAAGTCAGCATTTCGCAGGATAATGAAAATTATTCTGAACCGGTAAAATACGTGCTGGCAGAAGCATCAGGCAAGGAGGGGCAGCCTGCCACAAACACATTGGACGGTCTTCCCGTTGATTTTAAGGGAGAATCCGCAAGGTATATTAGGATTAAGGTGCTTGAAAATTACGGCGGGGACGGCTTTGGACTCAGCGCCCTGCGGCTGTTCCGCTACCGCCAGAAGCCAGTAGTTGGTGAGAGTATTTCATGCGCGCCTTTGGAACGATATATCAATAATGTGTGGTCAGCACAGCCGGAGCAGTATAATCTGACAAATGGAAGCGGCCTTAATGATTTTCGGAAGGAGGACGCGCTCCACGATAATAACCCGGCCCATATGTATCTGCAATCGGCGAAAGCGCTCGATTTTTCCATTGATTTAAAGGGGGAATACCCAATATCAAAAATCGTGGTTTGGAATTATAACGACCCTAAACATTTGGATTACGGCGTAAAGAAATTCCGCTTAAAAGTATCCGATGATTATTCCCTCTGGACCACCATCGGCACATATTCAATGGAACAGGCGGATGGGACGGACGGGATAAAGCCATCCCTTACCATCGAGCTGGACAATGTCCATGCCCATTATGTGCGTCTGGAGATCCTTGATACCTATAGCGGGGAGATGGTGGGGCTTTCTGAGGTTTCTGTGTTTATGGGGAGCGGCTGGTATTGTGAAAGTGAGCCGGACTATACGGCACTTTTGTCCAATTATAATGGCTGGGCGGGCGCGGACGGCATCTACACTGTTAACCTTGACGGGAAGGATAAAAAATCTGGCGAAGAAGCGAAGGATGCAAAAACCTTTTTCGTTTTCAGCGATACCATTTTGTCCGATGTTGACCCAGTAACCGGATTGCGCAGCAATGTAACAATGGTGAACAATACAAGTGCATTGCTTATGGGAAGGGCTGCCGATCCGGCGAATATAAGGTTTTACTGTCCGGGCGCACAGGAAACGGCAAATATTGTGCCGGATCCAAAGATTCCTGCTACAAAGCACGGGAAATTTATCTATTACTGGCTGGGAGATACCTTTGTAAGCGGGGATTATCTATATGTGTATGCACTGCGAATTGATTCCGTTGAGGGAGTTTTCGGCTTCGCGCAGATTGGTGTGGATCTGGCACGGTACGAGATCCGTGACGGAAAGGTGGATTTTGATTCTTTAAAGATTATTAATGATGATAAGATGCGCTTGTGTTCCGCGACGGATACGAAACGGAAATGGTATTTCGGCGGGGCAGTCTACCAGAGTACAAAGCAGGCTGGTGTACAGGATCCGGATGGCTATATCTATATTTACGGCTATGAAGACCTTGAGGGTGAGGGCAGGCGGCTTGTTGTGGCGCGGGTACTGCCAGAGGGGATCGAGGATTTTAACCAGTATGAATATCTGGCGGCGGATGGCAGTTTTGAAGGGGAGATACCAGAACAGTTCCTGCCTTTGGCACAGGATGTTGCACCGGAGTGCAGTGTGACACAGATTACATCCGGGGAGCATAAGGGTAAATTCCTGTTTATTAATACACATTTTACGAATACCGCAACGATCAAGGCATCCATTGCAGATTCCCCTTACAGTGTATTTGGGAACAAGACGACCATCTATGTGCATGATACCTGCCTTGCAATCTTGGGTAAGGGGAATAATACCTACAATGCGAAAGCACATCCTGCCCTGTCCGGGGAAGGGGAGGTTATTATTTCCTACAATGTGAATGGGGACGACTGTTTTAAATATGCAGATATTTATCGGCCGAGGTTTTTACGGCTTGGGAGTGTGAAAGAAGGATCGGGGCAGTAAAGAGTTTTTGGGCGGAAGTTTGTTGTAATCATATATTTGCAGGTGTGGAGGTGAGCAAGGGCATGGACAGGATCGGGATTGATATTGGGGGGATGAGCGCGAAGTTAGGGCTGGTAAGAGAAGGACGGGTAATTGAGGAAAGAGTGGTGGAAACAGGTGCTGGCATTTCATATGAAAAATTTCTTGATACTGCCGCGGCTGTGGTTGCGGCGCTCTGTGAAGAAAGGGAAGTGGAAATGGCCGGCATCAGCTCCTGCGGACTGATTGACAGCGGGCAGGGGAAAATCGTTTATTCCAACAATATCGGCTGGGAAGACAGACCAATCGCCGCGGATTTTATGGAGCGTACCTCTTTGCCAGTTAAGGTGGCAAACGATGCAAAATGTGCTGCCCTTGCCGAAGCGGTGTACGGTGCGGGGCGTGCTTATGGACGGGTGTGCATGGTTACACTTGGCACCGGGGTAGGCGGCGGGTTTGTCTGTGACCGCAGCCTTCCCACCGGGCTTTACGGTGATGCGGATGGTATAATGGGGCATATTACCGTGGAGCGCGGGGGGCGGCAATGCACCTGCGGCAGGAAGGGATGCCTTGAGGCTTATGCCTCCGCCACGGCGGTGATGGGAGCTTATCAGGAAAAAACTGGAAAAAACCTTACCGCAAAGGAGATTTTTATGCTTGCGGGGGAAGGGGAAGAGAAAGCTTGTGAAGTTCTTTCGGAATTTAGGTATTATCTTGGTGAGGGACTGATTAGCTTAGTCAATGTGCTGCGTCCGGAAGTGGTGGTGATAGGCGGGGGGCTTGCTGCTTCTTGCACGCTATTTATAAAGGAAGTGGAAGAGGCGGTTAACCGGTATGC
>CAMWUU010000281.1 GCA_947177515.1 uncultured Lachnospiraceae bacterium | reverse complement strand
ACAGAATTCATATGAAGGCTGATAAAAAGATCCGCTTCTACCCTTGACGCAAAATCAGCACGTTCATACAAATCAATCTTAACATCTTCTAGCCTGGTAAAATAAACTTTTATATCGGAACCTTCAAAATAATCTCTTGTATACTGGTTCAATATGGTAAAATTAATATCCTTCTCATTATATCCGCCTGCAACTGCACCCGGATCAATCCCACCATGTCCAGCATCAAGTACAACAATCTTATTATAAATCTCGGAAGGATTGCCAATAAGAAGCGAAAATCCCTTCCCCTCCGATCCTAACTTATATCCCTGAATACGTCCCGTTGTCAAAACAATTTGGGTTCCTGTACCATCAAAACGGACGGAAATATCCTCAACTACCGCATATGGATTCACAAGTTCGTTTGACTGGTAAAATTCGGTGTGGTTCCCCGGTATCGTAAGAATAATCTTCCGGTTCCAATACTGGTCTTCCACTGTAATATCAGAAACCTTTACCCCATTCGGCAGGGCACCGTAGATCCCCTTTTGAAGCGGTCTTGTATTATCCGGAACATCGGATGGATTGTTCTGCTCATTCATTTCAAAATACACATACAAAGTATTACTTTCCTGAACAAACTTAAGATCCGTATCCCCCGTAGTACGATATAAAAGTTTTATTTGATTCGGATCTGTTTCCACCATATACGCATGTTCAAAGTAACTTCCAAACAAATCGTCAGGGAAAACAAGGTTTCCAACCGTATTGCACGTATTATGGAAATAAACAGCCTGATAACCTTCCTCCGAACCCAATGTATATTGGAATGCCTGAACTCCCTTAAACCTCATATATTTCCCAGTTTGATTCCTGCCAACCTCAAGCCCAACAAGATAATTAGGAAATATTGTAACTGAAAGTTTTCTTCCATCTTCCGAGAGCTTCAGGTCATAATACGGTAAATTATCAGAAAGTTCCATGGTAAAGACCGCACCCGTCCCGGAAATATCCTGTCCCTGTGAAATATGCGTTACCAGGCTTCCAGAAGGGCTGCTATATTCCTTTTTTGATACATAGGCATCACCAACCGTAACCATCAACTGATTTTGTGTCAGGGAACCCTGTACCGATCCAACCGGCCTGTCAAATTCCAGAACATACTGCTCACAATAAAGTTCATCCGGATTTTGTGAAAGACGCTTCAAAAGGGCGGTTTCCCCGGTTAAGGAGCGCGCAATACCCGTCTTTGCGTGATCCAGCATATTTTCGAATTCCAGATAACGTTCTGCATCTACAACAAAAGAATACTCCACCTGATCGGTAAGGGGCTGTGTTTGTGAAGGAACTGTTTGTGATGGTGCTTGCGCCTTTGGAAGGACACCCACCTTGTCCGTTGTCTGGATCTGTGATGTTTTTGTAGTGGAATTCCAGTTATAATCAAAACCCAGTTTCTCGGAAACAAACCGCCCCGGCACCATAAGTTCCGTCGTTCCCCCCGACATATTGGTAACAAAAATCGGCGCGACCCCGCAGTCAAAATACTCCCCATTCCGATATGCGGCTGTACTGTTCTCCTGCATATTAAGAACAATATCCCCCGTCTTAAAAGTAATCTGTCCGCTCTCCCTGTCATAAGAATACTGAATCCCCATCGCATTCCCAAATACGGTCTGCGCACGGAGCATGGCTGTATTGTTAATCAGGATGGATGGAAGCCCGGAAAGGGAAATATCCTTTCCGTCAAAGTTTACTTTTCCTGTCGTACCGATATACGATACCTGTTTATTATTATAGGATAAGATAAGTTTGTCCCGGATAATGGCAGTCGATATACTGCTCTCCCACCGGTAATGATATCCCAGCGATTCCGCAACAAACCGGGTCGGAACCATAATACGGCTGATTCCTGCATCCACAAAACGCACGCTGACCGGGGCGGCACTCATTGTAACTTCTTTCCCGTTCAGTACCGCCTTTTTGCTATTTACAGTAAGAACCAGCACATTGCCATCCTTTTTAAATGTCAATGTATTTTTTTCGGAATCCTTCTTACAGGAAATACCAAGTCCGCGGACAAAAAGTTCATGATACGGACCGAGCGCCACACCATTATCGGTCAGGATCCCCGTTAATTTCCCCATATCAACAGAGGTTCCATTGTATTCATAGGATGCTTTTGTGCCCGTATATGTAACAGTTTTTTTAGTATCAAAATAATAAAGCTTGATACCGGCGGCTTTTATTGGTACTGCCGGAAATATGGACAGTAGCAACATAATACACAGGGAGAGTGAAAACCACCGTATAACCTTAGGAAATCGGCACTCCCCTGCTTTCACAAACATAAATTTTGGCTTTTTTTGAAACAACACTTCCACAACCTTTCCATTTTTTCTTCTATATTCTTCTATGTACGACGGGTATCGTGTCAATCATACTGGAAAAGCGTGTTATATCTGTGTCAAAAAATCAATTTATTTTTCATTTGTAAAATATGGGACAATAATGTATGCACCAGCATGGATGTCATCCCCCCTAAGTCCGTTGCTGCGCTTAATCTCCGCGACATAATCAAGAAAATTTCCACATTCCGGTGTGTAAAAATCCCTTGCAATGCTCCAGATACTATCCCCCGGTTGGATACAAACACTGGTCACAGTCTTTACCGGTGCCCCTTCCCTGTCCGAAGCCATCGCCCTGGTCACAAAGAACAGGGATAAAATTGCAAGAAATACAATTAAGAAAAAAATCAGCGCCCGATCTGTAAAATACCGGAATAAGAACAGTTTCCGAAAATTTCTCCTCCTTCTTTTTACAATAAACATTCCCGGCTGTAATTCAAATTCACGCATCATCATAATAATCCTCCTGGCATTGTAATCCGAACATTTGTTCGTTTCTTTTATTATAGCGAACGAATGTTCGAAAGTCAATACTATTTTCAAAAAACAAGAACATACATTCGAATTTTACGTTCAGTCAAAAAAAACGTAAAATCACGAACATTTGTTTTGCATTTTGAAAACGAATATGGTATAATATTGTCAGACATTATACCAACACTGATTTGCAGACCGAAAATAAAAGGCAGTTTTCTTATTATAAATACCATTTGGTATCATGTCTATCTATTCAAAATAAGCAGTCCGGGAAATAAAAGTCAACTCACCAAAATCTTTTGTCCCATCTGTTTTTCCGGTTGCACTAAGGCAATCTTTTGGTTCGTCTGGATATGCCTCTTAAACCACGTAAACCCAAGTATTTAAAAGAATGGAGAATTACAATGTCATATGGGAAAATCACACAGAAACAACAGGAAATTTTAGAATATTTAAAAAAGGAAATCATGAACCGGGGATATCCGCCTTCAGTACGTGAAATTTGTGAAGCGGTTGACCTGCGCTCTACCTCCTCTGTACATTCACATCTTGAAACCCTTGAGCGGAACGGCTATATTCACCGCGATCCGGCAAAACCACGTGCAATTGAGATCGTGGATGATAATTTCAACCTCACACGGCGGGAATTGGTTAATGTTCCGATTCTTGGCTCGGTCGCTGCGGGGGCACCGCTTTTGGCTGTCGAGAACATTGAAGGGTATTTCCCTATCCCAACGGAATACATGCCAAATATTGAAACTTTCATGCTCAATGTGAAGGGGGAAAGCATGGTAAATGCCGGCATATTTGACGGTGACAAGGTGCTGGTACGCAAACAGAATACCGCGGAAAACGGTGACTTTGTTGTTGCCATGGTTGAGGACGGAGTTACGGTAAAAACTTTCTATAGGGAAAATGACCATATCCGCCTGCAGCCAGAAAATGATTTTATGGAGCCGCTCATCCTCGACGACGTTCAAATTATGGGCAAGGTGATCGGTTTGTTCCGTATGTTTTAACCTCTTATAGTTACCAATCTCCCACCTCTTAGGTAGTGAGATAGAAAAACTTCTTAAGTGGTGGAGGCATATCGATTTACAAACAAATCAAAAAGCAACAACATCTATAATTCAAACAATAATACATATACATTCTAATCCAACATGGTTTGCTTACCTGACAAGTTCTGTTTATTCCCTTACTGACCATCCCGGATTCTAACACTTCTAAGCAAAGCTCACCCTGTTTCAGAAGCGGACGTGGATCAATTCTGGTAATCGCTTCTGAAACAGGGTGAGCCTGTCCGTTAAAAGATTGTCTGTTAAAGAATTCCCCGTCTGCACAGCCACCAGCGCAAATATGCTAAAATATGCTGCCTTCCATCCCTCCCAGAAGCAAAATCCTCCATCATTTCCGTTAGACTGATATCCGGGTTCCCGTGGCAGCAGATACACAGGGAAAAATCATAAATCCTGCCAAAATGCTTATCCCTTATACTATTTCGGGTCTTGCCTTTGCATATTAGGCATAGAAGCCATTCTGTATCCGCAACAGCATTCCTTTCAGTAAATATTATACAGAAATTGCAAGATATGTCCATTCGTCAGAAGTCCATGCCACTTTAAAACCTAATTCAGTAAACGCCTTGACATTTTCACTTCCGAGCTTTTGTGGTGAGAGCAACGTTGAAATACCCATTTCCTTACACTTAATTTTCATTTCATCAAGAAGTTTTCTCATAAGTTCGTCCCGCCCGTCATTTGTTGTAACGTAATTGTTATCAAAAAGAAATCCAACGGGTATCCAAAACGGCTTTATCATCGGCAAGGTCATAACAACAGTCCCGTCAACCTCCGCTGCAAGCTCAATGCCAGTTTTGTTTTTCTCACGTTCCATGGAGGGGGTGATTTTGATGTCGGTAATTTGCTTTGGGGTCATTGCACTGTATACATTTTCCCACAAGTCATTAACATCGTCAGCCTTAATAGGTCTGATGATAACCTTAGAATTGTTCATATTATCAAATCCTTTCCAATAGTCGCCGCAGCAATGTGCAGCATAATCTCTGGGGCAGCAGCCGATAGCGGCCTTAAG
>CAMWUU010000280.1 GCA_947177515.1 uncultured Lachnospiraceae bacterium | reverse complement strand
GTCTATAACTCCGTATAATATTTTATCCTTTCGATTTTCCCACTTTTTTTCATTCATTCTTTTTAATTTCCATCATCGGAAAGAGATATATTTTCCATATCAATATAATTCTAACATATTTAACCTGCTATAAATCTTCTAATCTCCTGTAACTCTCCCTATCAAGATACGGATATAAATCTTGACAGGGTTCCCCTTTTCTTAAGCTTGGAAAAAGAAACTTCTCATCATCAAATACCACCTCTATAACAAGCGGCTCACAAATCTTCAAAAACATTTCCCTTTTTTCATTCGCACTTAGCTCATGGTAAGAAAACATCTTGATCCCATACGAATTTGCTATTCCTTTCACATCAGGAATCCCATATCCACTTTGGGGCGTTGTATGTAAATACTTTTCACCATATCTTCCCCTTTCTCTATTTCTTATCATACCTGAGGCATTATTATTCAATACCACTATCACAATGGGCAGGTGCCCATAGGATACCAACTGCAATTCCTGGACATTCATCTGAAATCCCTGGTCACCTACAAAGCTGACAACTGGCTTCTTTAAAGCATAATACGCACCAATGGCCTTTCCAATTGAACAGCCCAATGCACCAAAAGACTTGGAATATAATATTTTGTTCCTGATTTTAGCGCTGATATACGCCCTTGATAAATACAGCTCATGGTTGCCAACATCACTGGTCAGCACAATTTCTTTATCAAGTCCCTGCAATATCTGAACAATGCTCCTAACTACATTCCCCGTATCATAGTTTTCCAATTCCCGCTTTAATAAATCACATACTGCAATCCATTTCTTTGTACCCTTATATAAAAATATATTTCTTGATAACTCAGGCATCAAGACCCTTAAATCAACAATATAATTCTTGGTTCCAGGAATCTTTCTTTCCAATTCATTGTGATCAATATCAACCCTAATAATTTTCTTATTTTGCACAAGCCTTCCAAAACTTTCTGATTGTACAGGAAAGGACATCCTGTTTCCTAACCCAATAATCAAATCGGACTTTGATAGGATAAAATTACTATATCGGGTTGCATGAGTTCCAATATAGCCGTAATACATATGGGAAAAAGGCATCAAATCTTCCGAATATCTACTGGATAAAACAGGTATCCCGTTATTTTCTGCAAAAGACTTAATTTCTTGTATCATACCTGCCATTTTTATCCCTTCCCCCGCAAGGATAACTGGTCTTTTACTTTTACAAACAGCTTCTCCAATATCTGTAACAATGGGATTGACATTAACTTTATGGGAATTATTTTCTTCAACATTTTCAGATAAACTGCTTTGCACCTGAAGGGAAAACACAGAACTCGCAAAATCGACCAGTACAGGTCCCCTCCTGCCGCTTACAGCAGTTTTATAAGCCTTCGCTATCCCGGATTTTACATCATATATATTATCTATTCGTAAAACCAGCTTGGTTATTGTTGAAAAAATAGATTCCAGATTAAATTCCTGGTCATCCATTACCCTGATCTTACCACAATTCACAGAACCTTCATGGGCAGTAAATATCAAAAGGGCAATAGAATCACAATAGGCATCCGCAACTGCCGTAACCATATTCATCACACCCGGTCCCTTGGTTGCATACGCTACCCCGACCCTTCCGGATGCCTGCGCATATCCTCCCGCTTCAAATGCAGCACATTGTTCATGGTAGCTTAAATGTGGTGTAATTTTTTCATTTGATTCAAAAGCATAGAGTAATTCAAGAACCACTCCGCCAGGAATTCCAAACACATCTGTAACACCCTTATCTGCCAAAAAATCTGCAATAAACTCTGCTGCCTTCATTTTATAACCTCCGGAATATCCTTTAATTAAACATCCCTCATATTCCCAAAAGTATATTTTATATCTTCCACAATCTGGCGGGATGTCAAACGGTTTGCACACATCAATTCATCTACCCGATACCGGTCAACAAACTCCTTCTTTAATCCGTAATTAATCACCCTCATCTTTTTATTCCCGTAAAAGGCAGATATCTTCTCACCAAAACCACCATTTAATATCCCATCTTCAAGTGTAATAACCATTTTATGATTGACCAATAACCCGTTTAGTATTTCATGATCTACCCCCGTAATATATCTTGGATTAATCAGAGTGGCCTGAATACCTATTACTTTCCTGACCTCTTCCACAACTTCCTCTCCCAATTGATAAAAATCCCCAAGGGCGATTACTGCAATATCTTCACCCTGTTTTACAATCTTGTATTTATTTAGGGAGCCATATTCTTTGTCAACTGGTTCTTTGACTGTTATAACTTTGTAACGCGGAATGCGGATTGCAACTGGATACTCCCTCTGTTCAACACTCCACTCCAACATAGCCAAATATTCCTGCTTATTCGTCGGTGCCAGGTACACCAAATTCGGTATATTAGAAAGAAGTGGTATGTCAAAAATCCCCAAATGCGTCATATCATTCATCCCAAAAATAGAAGCATTTCGTACCAGTAAAGTTACAGGCAACCTATTAATACATATCTCCTGAGAAATCTGATCATAAACGCGCTGAAAAAAACTGGCATCTGTAGTAAATATAGGTTTTCCTCCACGCCTTGCAATCCCAGCTGCCATAGCAACCGCATGCTCCTCTGCAATCCCAACATCCACAAACTGCTCTCCAGCAGCGATTCTCTTTTCCCTTGTAAATCCAATTGTCAATGGAACCGCTGCCACCAGCGCAACCACACTCCTATCCTCCTTAATCTTCCTTAAAAGAAAATCACAGGTAGTAGCATCATAACGTTCCTCATATGGTCTAGCTCTTTTAATTCCCGTTTCCATGTCAAAGGGTGGATACCAATGCCAATCTTCTGGATTTTTCTCTGCAACCGGATAACCTTTTCCTTTGCATGTGACAATATGCACCACAAAAGGATGATTGCTATTTTTTACCTTTTCAAATGCTTGCACCAATTGCCCCAGATCATTCCCATCCTCCACAAATAAATAGTCAAAACCCAACGCACGGAATAGATTACATTCCGCCATTCCCTTCGTATCCCTAAGCATTTTTAGATTCTGGTACAATCCTCCATGGTTATCCGCAATGGACATTCCATTGTCATTAATGACAATAATCAGATTGCTGTGAAGTTCATAAGCATAATCCAACCCCTCCAAAGCTTCACCACCACTCAGTGCACCATCCCCAATAACTGCTATAATATTTTCTACTCCTCCTGTTAAATCCCTTGCTTTCGCAAGACCACAGGCAAGACTGATCGAAGTGGAAGTATGCCCTATATTAAATAAGTCATGCTCACTTTCATCCGGACAGGTATAACCTGTTACTTCCCCATAATGCTCTTCTTGGATAAAAGCTTCTTTCCTTCCCGTCAATATTTTATGGCAGTAACTCTGATGGGAAACATCAAAAACAATCTTGTCATTTGGCGAATCAAAAATATAATGGAGCGCTATTGTAGCCTCGACCATGCCAAAATTGGATCCAAAATGCCCTCCCTTTTCACTTAATTTCCTTAACAGGACTTCCCTGATTTCTCTTGCAAGCAATATAAGTTCATTCTGATCCAATTTTTTTAAATCTCTTGGTGAATTAATTTTTTCTAGTAACATTTTCCTTCTCCTCTTCCATTTTAATTAGATATTCCCCATTTTTTTCCATATCCCCTTCCAGTTCCCCAAAATTAATTCTTTCCGCTTCTATCACCAGTGGTCTTTTCATAATACGCTGGTTAATTCCTAGGATATATTCCCCCAGAAGTCCTATAAAAAACAATTGTAATGAACCTAAAATACAAACGGCAAGTAGTGTGGGTATCGTACCAGCAATAAATTTATCCCAGTAAATCAATTTATACACAAAATAAGCAAAAGCAATCACAAGGCTAACCGCAGAACATACAAACCCAATCACTGTTGCCATCCGAAGTCCCGATTTTGTATATGATGTAAAGCTCAACATAGCTCCGTCATAAAGTGTTGCCCAATTGTTATGCGATTTACCCGCCGCCCTCTTTTGCTGCTGGTAAGTAATATCCTTTCTCTTAAAACCTAGTTCCGCAACAATTCCCCTTAAAAATGGCGTTGGATCTTCCAGTTTGCGCATAATGTCAACAAAACTTTTATCATAAAGACCAAATCCGGTAAAGTGCTCAATAATTTCAACATCCGAAAGCTTTTTCCATAATTTATAATAACATGTACGTAAAAATCTCATTATCCTATTCTCTTTACTTGAAGTTTTTATGGTACAAACAATCTTATAACCGGCTTCCCATTCCCGCAAAAACTCGGGTATTAACTCAACAGGATCCTGGAAATCTGCACTGATCATAATTGCACAATCCCCAGAAGTCTGGCACAGGGCATAATAAGGTGAATTAAACTGTCCAAAATTCTTTGCATTCAGAATAGCTTTAATCCTTTTATTCCCCTTGCAGATTTCCCTTAGTTTGGAAATGGTTTTGTCCGTCGAACAATTGTCTATAAAAATAATCTCATAATCATACCCATAACATTTTGTTTCAATGATATTGACCAATGCGTTGCTGATCGGAACCATATTTTCTTCTTCATTATAGCACGGGACGACCACACTTACTTTTTTCATAAATACTCCTCTGTTTATTTGCTTTCCGAAAACCTACATTTATTATTTTTTCCTGTCCGACATTCCCACTTCCACAGGTTGCATACCACGTAGAAGTTTCTCAGCATTTTCCCTGGTAAACCGATGCCGCAAAGTATCTGGCATATTGCGCAATATCTCGTTGATTTCCACAAATGACAATCCATATTCACTATGTAAAACTGCTGAATATTTATATGCTGTCCTGTTAATTGCTGATAAGAGCCTTAGCACGGAATATCCCCAAATATTTTGTTTACAATATTTTACAACCTCTTCGCATATCTCTAAAACAAAATCATAATTATAAGCAGTATTATAA
>CAMWUU010000279.1 GCA_947177515.1 uncultured Lachnospiraceae bacterium | reverse complement strand
AAATAGGGGGTTGACAGGACATATGATGCATGAGATAATCCTTACAGACAGACAGACAGACAGACAGACAGACAGACAGACAGACAGACAGGTTTGATTTTCAACTTGTAGCCGGTCTATTAAAGTCGCGCTTAATTAAATATTTATATCAAGTAAAAACATTCAAAAAAGAGAATGTTCTTGTGCACATTGAGTTCGGGCAGATGTCCGGGCTTTTTGGTAGGGGATATGTGCGGGAACGTTCTCTTTTTTGAGTGTTTTTTTGCGTTTCTCCTATGACTGTACGGGGAAAAAGGCACTCTTTGGCACAGTGCTATGGATAGAAGGAGTGGCGCTGTGACGCATTTCCTGCGGCGGTTCGTTGAAAAGGGGAGCCGGGACGGGAAACAAAAAAAGTGGAAAGGAGCAAGAAAATGAAGAAACAAAGAAGAAGGTGGCTTGGCGCACTTCTCGTTGTGGTGATGCTTGCAGTCTGTGTGTTCACGGATGCGGGCGTTATGACAGGGGTTACAGCGCAGGCAGCCACGGGCAATGCAATCACCAGAATCAGCATCGCGAACCTGCCGGAGGACGGTGTGCTGAGGCTGGAGGATGAAACCTACGATTTTGAGTCGAAAATTCTGAAAAAGGAAGATTCGAAAAAGAAATCAACCGGAGTTGTATACTGGGAAGTGAAGAGGGAAACGGATACCGCAGGAGTACAGTCCTCCTACACGGGTGTTGTGTATCCGGTTATGGCAGGGGAATTTGAGATCCGCGTGCTGGCATTCCGCACGAAATCTGACCGTACCAAGTGGCTTGATGCAAGGAAAGCCAACGGGAATGTTGCGGATCCAAAGGCGGAAAAGTATGTGACAGCTTCTTCTGACTGGGCAAAGATCACAGTCACCAGTGAGGAGGAGGGTATTGCGATTGCGCGTACTCAGTATCGTTTGAACAAATTGCTGAAGAACAAGGATGTCAGCCACATTGTGATCCGCACGGATTCCGAGCGCGATTTCACAATCGGCAGCAAGCAGTATCTGACCAAGACCCTGACGGTCAATGCACCGAATTCTGAGGTAACCAATGCAGGAAGGTTTGCACAGATCAATGTGGAACAGATTAAGGAATCCACATTCCACGAAAAGGCAAAGGGCAATAAATTTTATGTTACCGCGCCGAATGCAAGGCTAGTAGTGGAAAAGAATGCAAGGGTAGCAGGTCTTTCGTTTGCTCCGGATATGAGGAAGAATCCTGGCGCAAAAATGGATGTGATTGTGGAAGGTACCATCCAGAATTTTAAGGTGGAGCCGAAGAATCAGGGAACTGTTGTAACAGAGGATATGATCCCGAATGTAACATTGAATGCGGGTGCCAATGCGAGCGTTTACGGCGTAACAGTCAGCGCTGCCAGCAACGTAAGCATTGTCGGTGAGAACCAGGCCAGCACGAAGGTGACCGTGGAAGAAACAGCAAAGGGCACTACGCTCAATGCACAAACTCCAGTGAGGGCGGAACTGAAAGCTTCTGTGGAAGTGGTTCTGGGCAAGGCGGCAAAGAAAAGCGTACTTAACATTTTAAAAGCGATCGAGATGCTTCTGGCAGGCGAGGCAGAAAATGCTACCATAAAAGTTGACAAGGAAGCAGAAGGCGCAAAAGTTAAGACTGAGGTGAAGGTTGAAGTCCAGGTTAGCGCAAATGTATCCCTTGAACTTGGAGAAGGTTCCGAAGGAAGCAGCGTTGTTGTAAAGGATACAGAAGTTAAGGTTGAGATTGAGAATAACACGAAGGAAGATGTTGAAATCAAAGACAATGCGGGCAATGTAACTGGTACAGTTGGAAGTGGTTCCGATGAGCAGGTAACGGTAACTCCTACCCCTCAGCCAACAACACCGGATACAGGAAGCAATGGTGGTACGACAACGACACCGTCGACACCAACGACACCAACACCAACACCAACTCCAACTCCAGAAGATCCAACACCGACACCGGGTCCAGATGAACCAGGAGAGGAAACACCTGCATTTAGTGGTACTGTTTCCTATATAATTGGGGAAGGCGAAGCAACAGCAGTTAAGTTTGGTGAAGACAACACAGCAGCAGTGGAACTTGCTAAGGGAACCGAGGGCAAAATTACCATAACGACCGATGCAGATTCAACCCTGTATACTGTGGATGTTGTATATGATCCAGCGAATGCCCTGATTTCAGCAGGCAATACTGTAACGGCAATCATTACTGTTACTGCAAATGATACAACAGCTAACAAGGTTGTGTACAAAGTTACCTTTACTGTAGCAGAGGATACAGAACCAGGTCCAGATGAACCGACAACGATTCCAGCAACCATTGCCGCTAATGTTACAGTCGTTACAGGTTCTGCGGTTACTACAGTCAGTGGTGCGGCAATTACGATTACGACCAAAGATGTTCAGGTGGCAGGGAATGGTACAGCACAAGTAACTGTCAGTGTTCCAAGCATTAGCAGTGGCAAATGTTCCGTACAGGTAGCTTTCACGGCTACAGCAACAGGAAGTGATGGGGCTACTATGGAAGGTGTGACATTTAAGTGGTATAAAGATGATACCCTGATTTCGGGTGTGGATACAGCTTCTTATACAGCTACCCTCACATTTGCTTCAGGTACAAGCCCAGTGGTATACCGTGTCGAGGCAGTAAAGGCTGCGGATTCGGGAACGACTCCGAACCAATAGGAAGAATCGTTTAATTCTTGGGACGAAAAACCTCAATTCCTGAAACTTAACAAGTAAATTTTGTAATAACCAAACAAACCCATCCCATGGAATATGCTGATTTCGTGGGATGGATTTGTTTTTTTATAAAGAATACAGGAAAGGGAATAAATGCTTTACGTTGACAAATCCGCTTTGAACGGCTATAATCTACAGTACAAAAGAAATCGGGAAAACAGGCGGGCAGGCTTTGTTTTGTGGTGCCCCAACCCGGGATGAGAGGAGGAATATCATGGAAGAATCTGGAAAAAATGAGAAAAAGGTTATCTTAAGTGGCATCCAGCCAACAGGTGTATTTACACTGGGCAATTATATTGGGGCAATAAAAAACTGGGGAAAGATGCAGGATGAATATCATTGTGCTTACTTTATTGCTGACCTGCATTCCCTAACCATCCGTCAGGATCCTGCGGTGCTGCGCAAACAGTCACTTGATGCTTTTGCACTGCTGCTTGCATGTGGGATTGACCCGGAAAAGAGCCTGGTTTTTATCCAGAGCCATGTACCCGCGCATGCGGAATTATCCTGGGTGCTTTCCTGTTATACGCAGTTTGGGGAATTGTCGCGTATGACGCAGTTCAAGGATAAATCAGCAAAACATGCGGATAATGTGAACGCGGGACTTTTTACTTACCCAGCGCTGATGGCAGCGGATATTCTGCTTTACCAGGCGGATTTGGTGCCAGTTGGGATGGATCAGAAGCAGCATCTGGAATTTACAAGGGATATTGCGACGCGTTTTAACAACCTTTATGGCAATACTTTCAAACTTCCGGAGCCGTATATTCCGAAGGCGGGGGCGAAGGTAATGTCGTTGCAGGAACCAACAAAGAAAATGTCGAAATCGGATGAGAATAAAAATGCATTTATCACGATTCTGGATGAGCCAAACGTGATTATTAATAAATTTAAGCGTGCTGTGACAGATAGTGAAAAGGAAGTCTGCTTTTGCGAAGGTAAGGATGGTATTAACAACCTGATCACAATTTATTCAGTTATTACGGGGAAAACGGTCACACAGGTTGAGCAGGAGTTTGCCGGGAAAGGCTATGGTGATTTTAAGCTGGCAGTTGGTGAGGTTGTAGCGGATGAACTTGCCCCGGTCAGGGAGAATTTTAAGCGCTTTAGCGCAGATCGGGCATATCTGGAACAAGTATACCGGGCGGGCGCGGAGAAAGCGGCATCGATCTGTGCACGGACATTGGCGAAGGTGAAGAAGAAGGTTGGTCTGCTTGCTAGGTAAAGAGCAAGAAGTACTTTTTGGAGCAGATCCCGTCTGGGATATCCGAAGGCGGGTTGGAATTACTGTATAAAAGGAACCGCAGGATCCCCTTACTGGGAATTCTGCGGTAATTGTGCGTACAAAAAAATATGCGGTAAACCGTTCGGCATGGTGTTTTAATCTCTTGGGATGGGATTGCCGCCGGGGGGATGGCGCGGGGAATGAAAGGATTGGATATGAAAATCATTATTGGTCTTGGAAACCCGACAAGGGAGTATCAGGCAACCAGGCACAATGTCGGGTTTGACGCGGTCACAAGACTTTGTGACGACTACAATATAAGGCTGGATTCAAAAGAACACAAAGCACTGTGTGGCAGGGGCTATATCGGCGGGGAGAAAGTGATTCTCGCCCAGCCGCAGACCTATATGAATTTAAGCGGGGAAAGTGTCCGGGCGCTCGTGGATTATTATAAGCTTGACCATGAAGATATTATTGTAATCTGTGATGACATTAACCTTGATGTGGGGCAGCTTCGCGTGCGGAAAAAGGGAAGCGCGGGAGGGCATAATGGTATAAAAAATATTATTGCGCAGCTTGGCACAGAGGACTTTACACGCATCCGGATTGGGGTCGGTGAAAAACCAGAGCGATGGGATCTGGCCGATTATGTGCTAGGGCGTTTTAACAGGGAGGAGGAACCCATTATCCGTGAAGCTTTGCAGCAAACCTCCCAGGCCTGCGAATGCATCATCACAAAAGGCATAGAAACCGCAATGAACCAATACAACCGCAAGCGGACAGAAGGCATGTCAGGAAATTAGGCCGGGGAGTGGGATTGCGGAACTGTAAAACAGCAAGACCACGGACAGAGCCGGTCAGGATTTATGGGAGCGAAGCGGACAGAAATACTGACTGGGGGTTGGCTCTGGGAGTGGACTTGCGGAACTGTAAAAACAGCAAGACCACGGACAGAGCCGGTCAGGATTTATGGGAGCGAAGCGGACA
>CAMWUU010000278.1 GCA_947177515.1 uncultured Lachnospiraceae bacterium | reverse complement strand
CGCCGGAATTATCGCGGGCAAATCCGAAAAAACTCTGGAAGTCATCGCAGATGTACAGCCAGAACAGATTCCACTGATTGCAGAATACTTAGAAAAAACACCCTGTACCATAACTGAATCCAACTCCGGCTGCATCTTTGATATTCAAATCCGCGTCTTTCAAAACGGACATAACGCCGCTGCCCGGATTGCAGGACACCACACAAATATCGTATACATTGAAAAGGACGGTGAGGTGCTGTTTTCTGTGGATTATCAAGATTCTGTCGAAGAAAATTCCCCAGAAAACAAAGATCCCATAACAGAAAACTTTGCGGACGAAAACCCTGCTGATCTTCGCCCTGCAAACCACATGCAGGATATACAAAAAGCTGACCGCCGCCTTCTAACCATAGAAAATATCGTCCAGTTTGCAAATGAAGTTGACCTCTCCCTAATTCACGATACCATTGCAAGGCAAATTGCATACAATACCGCCATCGCAGAAGAAGGCCTGAAAAACACATACGGTGCCCAGATTGGCCGCATCCTGCTCGCCTCCTACGGCGACAGCGTACAAAACCGCGCCAAGGCAATGGCGGCTGCCGGTTCCGACGCGCGCATGAATGGCTGCGAACTTCCTGTTGTCATCAATTCTGGCAGCGGCAACCAGGGCATGACCACCTCCCTGCCTGTTATTGTATATGCGAAAGAAATAGGCGCACCGGAAGAATTACTCTACCGTGCATTAGTCGTAGCTAACCTCGTTACCATCCACTTAAAAACGGGGATTGGCAGACTTTCCGCATATTGCGGTGCAACAAGTGCAGGATGTGGTGCGGGGGCAGGCATTACTTATCTTTACGGCGGGCGCTATCGAGAGATCGCCCACACGATTGTCAATGCAATCGCAATCAATTCCGGCGTGATCTGTGACGGCGCAAAGGCAAGCTGCGCCGCAAAAATTGCCTCCTCCGTAGAAGCGGGGCTTTTGGGAATGCAGATGTTTTTACATGGAACCCAGTTCAAGGACGGCGACGGCATTGTAACCAAGGGAGTGGAAAACACCATCCGTAATGTCGGCGAACTTGCACGGGAAGGGATGAAAGAAACCGACCGGGAAATTATCCACCTGATGTTGCAGAAAATGGGATAAAATTATCTTTCTTTCCAATTTAAGGGCGTGTATTTACACGCCCTATATTATCTTCTTCCCAAAACCGATGACTGCCCCAATATATCCCGCCACTCCACTGATTCCTGCAACTACGGCTGCACGCGCAAACTCAGAAATTTCTTCCTGCCCTACAGCAAAATCCTGCGCTGACATAAGATTAATCGGCAGCCACCGCGCCACCCCTGGCAACAATCCAAAAAGAAAACAAGCTGCAACAAGCCCTACAATCCCCGCAAGCACACCCGTCCCACTTCTAGCAACAACGGAAACCACAAGCAGCATGGCAATCAGCCAGAGTCCAAACAGGTAGGGAAATATTGCCGCCAACGCATAGCGTGCCATTTTCTCCCCGCCCCAAAAATATATAGTGTAGCCTAAGGTAATCCCAAAACACAGCCAGTAACCTAATGTCCAGACAAGTACCATAACAATGCCCTTCACAGTCACTACCGCCTGCCTTGAAAGTCCCCTTGTCAAAAGAGGGATCAATGTACCCTTCCCACATTCATTTGTCAGGCTTGCGCCAAACAGGACGATAAATATTACCAACGCCATCGGTATATTCTTAAAAAACTGCGCAAAAGAAGTAGAAGCATCCACCGTAACCGCAGAAACGGATAGCCCGCTTCCCGCCAGTTCCTCCGCCATTTGTTCCATCAGCCATGGAGTCAGCTTTGCAATCGCTGGGTTCATAATCCCAAACAAAACAAAAATTGCCAGTAAAATCACTAATCTCCCGCTCCGCCAAAGTTCCGTGCACTCCTTTTTCAAAAAAGCCCAAAATCCGGAATTCATTTCCCATTCTCCTCCCTTCCCCCCACAAGCCGAAAAAACATTTCCTCCAATGTCCACTCCTTCTGCTCAATACGGCGGACTGCAATACCCTCCTGAACCAGCAAAGCCATTGCTGTAAACATAGCTTCTTCCTTTGTAGGCGCAGACACTCTTGCCTTTCCAGAAACATATTCCGCGCCAAAAGTAATTATCAGCGCGTCCGTGCGCGTTCCTCCTGGCATCAGCCCTGCAAATTTCTCCGTATCCTCCGCACGCAAAAATTCGATCAAAAACCCCTGCGCCCCACCCGCATCCTTTAAATCCTGTATTAACCCCTGCTTTATGAGCCGCCCCGCGTGCAGTACGGCACACTCATCGCAAATCCGCTCCACATCCGAGAGGATATGTGTTGAAAAAAGTACGGTTGTGCGCCCTTTTAGCGAATGCAAAAGCTCAAGAATTTCCCTTCGCCCCGCGGGGTCAAGCGCGGAGGTCGGCTCATCGCAGATCAGCAGTTTCGGCCTGCCAAACAATGCCTGTGCAATCCCCAGCCTCTGCTTCATCCCCCGCGAAAATCCCCGAATGCGCAGTTTTGTCCCCGCCAGCCCGACAAGCGACAACAACAAGTACGCCCGCTCTTTCCCCTCCGTTTTCGGAATAACCGAAAATTACCCCCACAAAAGCAGATACTCCTTTGCTGTTAAAAAACCGTAAAATTCTGGCACATCCGGCAGATATCCAACCAGACGGTTGGTGCGGCTTTTGCCAAAATGAACTACTTCCCCGTCCACCCTTATTTCCCCCGCGTCCGCACGCAGCAAACCGAGGATCATCTTCATTGTCGTCGTCTTACCCGCACCGTTTTCCCCAACAAATCCGAAAATACTATGATCCGGCACCGTAAGACATACATCATCTACCACGGTACGCGTACCAAAACGTTTTGTGACATGCGATAACTCCAGCATTTATTCCTCCTCCTGCTTTGCAAGTACGAAATAAAGAATCGATCCCCAAAACTGCATCCCGACTATGGCAACCACCAGCCAAAGCCCACGGCTCCCACGCCGGTAATTATCGTGCGTCAGAATATGGTGGATTGTGTATGCCAAAAGCCCAAATTGTACAATTACAAGCGGGATTAAAAACGGTAAAAACTCTTTGATTTTATCCATAATAATATCCTCCTTTAATTAACAGAATGTTTGTAAAAAAACTTGTAAACAATTTTCTTTCTTTGTATCTTCCCTTTCTGCAACTAAAATATGATTATCTTCCCAATATTTATTTCAAAAACAGACTATATCCATAATGTCATTTTATCTCGAAAAAAATCAATCACTGTCCAGTTCTGCCTTGATTGCTTCCAGTTCCCCCTGCATAAGACAGGAAAATACCGGTGCATCCAGCGCCCCTTTAGCACTTTCCATAACAACTGCACTATCCCTGACTGCCTCCGCACCAAGTTCATTCTCCTCAAACCATTCCTCCAACCGGTCAAACAAAACATTGCCGCAAAGCCGCATTTTTGTCTGTTTCATCTGTTTTACAATCCGCACAAAATGTCGCAGGCGCGCCGCAGCTTCCTTCCCTTTCCCATGCATACAGTATACGACCGCCGCCCTGTAATGAAACTGCGCCGCCATGTTGCGGATTAATTCTTCTATTCCATCCTGCTCAAGTAGCGAATCCGCCTGTGCAATTAATATTTCACATTTTTCCAGTTCTTTTGTATGCACAATAAGATAATTTATCATACTATCCACCAGCGCAAGCACTGATTCTAAGTAATAAATTTGTGAACTTGCATCCGCCTTAATAACATTCCCTGACTGCATATAGGCCTGAAACAACAGGGAATCCGCCTTTTTTGCAAAGCGGTACGGATTGCAGATCTCCTCTAGGGTTGCAATAACCTCCCTTGACTTTCCCTGTTGCAGCTTCACGATCGCCTCAATCACAATCGCGTCACTGCACAGACCATTATCCCCGGACTTTCCATATATCCGGGCGCAAAGTTTTAGGATTTCCTCTAATACCTCTCCCTGTCTTTCTGGTGCAGCCAGCATAAAATGATTTAGCCAAAGCACAGCGACCTGGATCAGAAAACCATAACAGGAATAATAATTTTTTACAAGTCCCTGTGACCGCGCAAATACTTCCTCGAATGGTTTCTTGGCAAAATCCTTTGCCAACTCATGATAAAGACTGCGGATCTGTTTTTTCGTTAAGATTGGGCGGTAGTCGAGCAGTTCATCCAAGGTCACATCGTAATAAGCAGCTAACAAAAACAGGGTTTGAATATCTGGCACGCTTTGCCCCGTTTCCCATTTCGAAACAGAAGCCTTGGTCACACCGATAAAATCTGCAAGAGCTTCCTGGGTGATGCCGTGCTTGTGACGAAGCATTGTTAGATTTTGGGCAAAATTTAAATTGTCCATTTTAGGGGAACTCCTTGTTAAATGTATTTAGGTTGTTCAAGGGATACCTATAAACCCCAAAAACACACTTCTTTCTGGTCGGATACCGTTGATTTGTTTCTTGGTGATTTAATAATATTATAAATGTTGGGAAGTATTTGAGCAAGCGAAGGATACGATATTAAAGGAAATAAAATCAACTGGCAGGAAACTTATATTAGTAGCAAGGAACCTATGCCATGGTTGATGATAAGGCTAATACTCAAAAATCCAAATAATCACAGCATTGGAACTCCCTTCCGCCAAATAATTCCTCTGGAAAAGCGCAGGGTCAACTTTGTAATATCTAACCATCGTTTACTATTATTGGAGTACCCCCATTTTTTCCTGTCCGCTTTCTGCAAAATCGCATAAATACAAAACAAATGAAGAATTGTTAGCTGTGATTGGGCTTTTTATGAAAAGTATTGATTTTAGGTTGGTTTTAGAGGTACAAATTTCAAAAATGAGGAAACTCAAATTACTGTTAAGTCTTAAAAAAACGAAAAAATGATATAATAAAAAACGTTGATAGAAATGGGGAACATAATATAAGAAAATGTAATAAAAGCAGGAATCTAATTA
>CAMWUU010000277.1 GCA_947177515.1 uncultured Lachnospiraceae bacterium | reverse complement strand
CTAGGGAACCGAAAGGATAAAAACGCTTGTAGTCCTCATCCACCATAACTCCATCAAGGTTTAAGTCACGAATGGCATCCGCCGTTTCCTTCTCCACATTTGCCTTGATGCGCTCAATGGAGGAATATTTTTCTACGCGTTTGCGTACCGTTTCCTCCGAAATTTCAAGGATTTCAGAAAGTTTAGCGATTACTTCCTCCGGATTGGTAATCTGGTTATGTATCACAGAGATTGTACAGACCGGTTTGTTATCCGCAATCACCACACCGTTGCGATCATAGATTAACCCCCGCTCCGCTTTTATACTGCGCTCCCGCTCATGCAATTCCTTCGCCCGCTCGGCATACCGGTCCGTAACAAAGACCATAAAATACGCAAGCCTCGCGCAAATTACAAGCATCCCCGCCAAAAGCATTGTAAGCAGCAGGAAAAGTCCCCGCTTCTGGTAAGAAAGAAAATGCATCCCGTTCCTTCCTTCCGGTTTTCTCTCTTTCCTTCCATATATATTCACAGGAAACCAAATTCATACCCTTACACTGTAAATATGGCCTGCCCCATACATCACTCCGCAGGAGCTGGCGGGGCAGCAGGCTCCGGATCCGTTCCATCCTGGCTGATAATATCCCCTTCCTGTATGCCGGAAAGATCGGTTGACGGATCATTGACCGGCAGGTCAATATGGTAATTGATCTCCCCCTCCGGGTAAATACCAAGATACGGCAGTATTTCTTCGAGAATCTCGCTTGTCAGTGCCGTTGCAAGTGAACTGCTTGCTTTTTTCTCTTCGTCATGTATCTCGTCAATCACGACATAGATTACCACCTGCGGGTCATCCGTTGGGACGCATCCGATAAAAGAAACAACATATTTCTGGTTCTCCTTGTCGCGCACGCCCTTCTGCGCTGTCCCGGTCTTGCCGCCGACTAGATACCCTTCCACTTTGGCAGGGGAAGCCGTCCCACTGTCCACTGTCATAAACATTGCCTGCCGCATAAACTCCGAAGTCTTTGGTGAAACAGAGGATGTTAACACAACACCCTGATTCTCGTAAACCACTGTTCCCGCTGCGTTGCGGATCTGTTCCACCACATGGGGCTGGTAGTAGTAGCCCCCGTTGACAAGGGAACAAAAGGCAGATGCAAGCTGCACCATCGTGATATTAAAACCCTGTCCAAAACTTGAAGTGGCAAGTTCTGTTACATTCAGGTTTTCCTTTGGGATCAGGATACTCCCGCCCTCGCCCGGCAAATCGATTCCCGTCCTCTGCCCGAAACCAAAATGTTCCTGGTAGCGGTAAAATTCATCCCGCCCTAGAAGTTCACCGATTGACATCAGTGCCGGATTGCAGGATTTCATCAGCGACTCCGTCAAGGTCACCACACCATGCCCGGAACGGCGGTTGCAGTTGATGCGGTAGCCCGCCACTTTGCGGTAACCATCACAGGTAAAAGTATCCGTCGCCTTAACTAGGTTTTCTTCAAGCGCTGCTGCCACAGTAAAGGGCTTAAACGTAGAACCCGGCTCATAGGTATCACTGATGCAGAAATTGCGCCACATACGGTTTAACGCATTTAAGGTTTCCTCCTCGCTCATTGCCGCGATCTCTTCTGGTGTATAGTAAGCCGAGAGATTTCTTGGCTCATTTAAATCAAACCCCTCGTTCGATGCCATTGCGTAGATTGCCCCATTGTTCGGGTTCATCACAATCACGCCGGTATTTTCACATTTCCATGTACTGCGGAAATTCTTTATCTTCTCCTCCACCAGGCGCTGTACGTTTACATCCAGGGTTGAAACAATGGTATCGCCATCGGTCGCAGGTTTCTCAACCTTTACCTGGTTGAGTTCTGAATCATAATAACCATACTCCCTCCCGTTCGTCCCAATTAGTTCCTCATTATAATACTGTTCAATCCCCCAGGTACCGATATCGCCCCCCACTGTATAACCGATCACATGGGATGCTAAGGAACCAAAAGGATAATTCCTTATATATTCCTCCTCAAACCATACTCCCTGGATCTGCTTGCGGTTTTTGCTATTTGCCACATACTCCTCAAAGTCCAGCTTGCTCTGAAGGCTCTGCTGCCGCAAAAGCCGGATATAGGCGCTCTTTGGTTTTTCTACAAGAATACTCCTCAACTCGTTCGCATCAAGCCCATAAATACTTACAAGCGCCTCAATGGTCGGCTCCGCATAGGATTCGTCCATATTGATAATACTTGGGTCAAAAATTACGTTAAATACCTTTGTGCTCCGAGCCAGCACCGTACCGTTCCGATCCAGGATATCCCCGCGCCTGTACGGAAGATTGGTATTTGTCCCAAGGCTCTGCTGTGCAAGCACTTTTTTCCCGTAATCCTCCCCCTCGTTGACGTGAAGCCAGGCCAATCGGGCACACAGCCCGAGAATCAATGCAAAAACCACGCAAAATACAAAGAGCAACGCTCCCTGCATCCTGCGTGTGAATCGCTTTACATTTGTTTTTGTCCTTCTTACACCCATAACATCTATAACCACTTATCTTTCCTGCATTTTTTACGGAACCAGCTTGTCCAAGATGGATGCTGCCGCTTCCGGGATATCTGCATACTGCCTGACATAGCTTAAATCCGCAGGGTCATAGTAAATGACCGTGTTTTTGTTTGGAAAAACCATACCATACTCGCCCACAGCAGTCTGATAGATCGCATCGAGGTCAATGTTTTCCACCAGCGCCTGCTCCTTTCCCGCATTGGTATCCACAAGCACCGACAACTCGTCTTTTAATGAGGCAACCGTCTTGTCAAGGCGCGTCGATTCCGCCTTTAAATCAAGATAGCGCACACAGAGCAGTCCCACCAAGAACATCGCGCCACACAGGGTCAGTATCCCGAAAAAACCAATGCTCCGGCTGATGGAAAAAAGTTTTTTTTCGTCGCGCTGTTCCTGCTGTTTCCTAAGACGTTCATAGCGGTCAGGCTCCCTTTGCGGCACCTTTTTGCGCACAGGCTTCGGTGCCTCCTGTTTCCTTACCGGCTTTATTGTTTCCCGTTCCTTCCTCGCTGGCTGCGCACCTGTTTCATAAATATTTTTCTTTTTTGCCCCGCCCGCCTTCTGCGCCTGTGACGTATTTAATTTTCTGACCGCACTTCCGTGTACATAATAATCCGGATCGTAATGATATGGATTTCTCTTTCCCGCCATCCGAATCCTCTCCTTCCCTGTAGCCAAAATACTAAGGAACCCGAAAGCTTGACCCTTCGTATTATCAAGTACTGTCCCTTTTAACCCCTGCGCTCAAATATCCTCAACTTCGCGCTCCTTGCCCTTTTATTCTTTTTTAGTTCCTCCTCGCAGGACTGAACCGGCTTTTTCGTGACTACCACCCCTTTTGGCTTTTTCCCGCACACACAGACCGGGAAACCCGGTGGACAGGTGCACGGATTTTCTGCCCGCTTAAAGCAGCTCTTCACAATGCGATCCTCAAGTGAGTGGAAGGTAATAATACACAGCCTGCCACCCTCCTCCAAAAGATCAATCATCGTATCAAGCGAATCCGAGAGCACCTCAAGTTCCCGGTTCAGTTCAATACGGATTGCCTGGAAAGTGCGCTTGGATGGATGCCCTTCCCCCCAACGCGCCCTCGCCGGGATCGCTGCCCTTATTACCTCATTTAGCTCAAATGTTGTTTCAAGCGGCTTTTCCTGCCGCACCCGGACAATATGTTTTGCAATATTCTTTGCAAAACGCTCCTCGCCGTAATCCCTGATCACCCGGAAAAGTTCCTGCTCACTGTAGTTATTTACAATATCCTTCGCCGTGCGTAAGCAGCGGTCGTCCATGCGCATATCAAGCGGAGCATCCACGCGGTAGGAAAATCCCCTTTCCGGCGTGTCAAGCTGGTAGGAAGAAACTCCAAGGTCAAGTAAAATCCCATCCACCTTCTTAATTCCTTCCTTTTCTAAGATTTCCCGGATATTGCAATAATTATTCCGGACAATGGTAACGCGCGCCCCAAAAGGCGCAAGGCGCGCGCCCGCTGCCCGGATGGCATCTGCATCCTGGTCAATCCCGATCAGCCGCCCCTGCCCCGAAAGCGAAACAGCAATCCTTTCGGAATGGCCCGCCCCGCCCATCGTCCCGTCCACATATATCCCATCCGGACGTATATTCAGTCCCCCAATGCACTCCGCAAGCATAACGGAGACATGGCAAAACCCTGTTTCCTCCATGGTTCCTCCCCTAAAATACAAGCCCCTGCGCCGCCGCTTTTTCCGCGATGCCATCCATATCACCGGACGGGTCATTTTCCCAGCATCCACTGTCCCAAAGTTCAACCCGGTCAAACACACCAACGAAAACAACCTCTTTTCCAACCCCGCCCCTAAGGTGCGACGGGATCAGGATCCTCCCCTGGCTGTCCACCTCCATTTCCGCAGCGTTTGCAAAAAAATAGCGCTTTAGCTGTCTGGCTTCCTTCGTGCCCGCAAGGCTCTTTAGCTGATTTGCAAATTCCTCCCATTTCCTGTCCGGGTAAAGGAAAAGGCACCCATCAAGCCCTCCTGTCAACACAAAATGTTCCCCGAGTCCTTCGCGGAATTTCATGGGTACAAAAACCCTTCCTTTCGTGTCAACCGTATGCCTGTACTGCCCCATGAACATAAAGTCCCACCTGCCGTTTTCCGGACTGCATTCTTTCGGTCTGCACCACAAACCCCCACTGCAAACCACTTTCCACCACTTTCACCCCCCATTTTACCCGAAATACATGAAAAAAGCAAGTCCAATTTCTTAAGAAAATCTTACGTAGCACAAAAAAAGCGCGAAAAAAGAAGGTTTTTGCCGTATTATCTGCGACAAAAACCCTCTCTTGTTTCCCAATCAGATATTCTTCTTTTTTCTGTTAACTGCCACCCGCGCAAGAATAAATAAAGATATGCCCACTAGGATAAACAGAACCGAAACCACCTGTGATATTGGAAGGGACGTTCCC